>NZ_JBDOQU010000014.1:0-132457 GCF_039839375.1 Inquilinus sp. CAU 1745 | reverse complement strand
ACGCTGTCTACAGCCGCTCACTCACCAAGAAAGTCGCCATCATCGCCGTCGCCAGAAAGCTCCTCACCCACCTCAACGCCATGCTCAGAGACCGTAAAGCCTGGGCCTGACAACACAGTTGCCGGCTCGGGGGCCGGAATGACCAACAAAAATGACACCATCGGTGAGCCCGTCGAACCATGTGTGCCCCGCACCTTTCGACAGGCTCAAGGTGAGGAGGTAGGGGCGCTCTCAATCTTCTCTGGGCAGGGCGCCGCCGTGGCGAGCGGGAGCAGGGCGGGGGTCGGGAGATTTTTCGCTCGCCTCCTCCACCGCCGCCTCTTCTTCCGCCTCAGGCTCCGGCTGTTCGGGTTCGGGCGGCGGGACTTCCCGCGGGGGCGAATCGGCGGGTTCCGGCCGGTCAAGCTTCAAGCGCCCCCGCGAGAGGAAATCCGGCTTCACCAGCGCCTTGGCAGCCGGGCCGAAGCCGGGGATCGAGGCGGGATCGTTGAAGTCCCAGGCGTTCTCCGACAGGCCGACATGGTCGCGGATCGCGGGGTCGAGCGACCACATCTTCCGCAGCGCCGCCCGCTTCAGGGCCTCGGGCACCCCCTTCCGCAGAAAGGCGGCGAGGTCGCTTCCGACGGTCAGATCGTCGAGGGAGGGCAGGGCTTCGGGGGGCAGGGCTTCAGGAGGAACGGTTTCCTCCACGATTGCCGGCGGAGCTTCGCGTTCCGGCGGCGATGGCGCGGCTTCCGGCGCGCGCGCGGCCTGCTTGCGGCGCGACCAGCGCGCCAGAGGCCCTTCATCGTCGCCGGTCATCGATCCTCCTCCGGCTTGCCCCGGCCGGGCGGGCGCGTCGCCATCGCCTTCGGGTCGGCCTCGTCCCGCTTGCGCTTCACGAAGGGCCGCTCGACATGGTGCGCCTGCACGAAGGCGGCGAGGCGGGCCTGCACGGCGGCGGGCATCGGCAGCGCCTCGATGATGTCCGTCCCCGGCTCCGTCAGCGCCTCCCCTTCCGCGGAATCGGCCGTCACCTTATAGAGGGCGACACCGGGTGGGGAGTTCGAGGGGCGGAGGGCAACCCAGAGGCTGGGCCTGCCGGAAAGAAGATTGTCGCGATAGGTCCCCGTATCCGCGCCGAAAAACTCCAGCCGAAACGGACCGGCATAGAACCGCACCGCCCCCGGCCTTTCCTCGACGATGGTCCAGGGTTCGGCCGAAGGAACGCCCGCGACCACGGAGACGGGCATCCAGGCGTGGTCGATCCAGGGGTTCTTCAGCTTCCGGCGTTCGACGAACACCGCCACCTCCATCGTCTCGCGGATCATTCCGGCGTCAAACCCCAACCTTCGTCAATGCACCATCTCCGGAAGCTTCAACGGCAGGCCGGCGACGAGGTTCTGCGGTTTCAGCCGGACCGTGCGGTCGGGCGTCATGGCGAGGATCAGCCAGACCGGCCGCGCGCCGACCTCCGGCCGAACGTCGCCGACATCGCGGAATTCCAGCCGGAAGAGCGCCATCACCCGTTCTGCCGCGTCGGGATCCAGTTCCCGGCCTTCCCAGAGCGCGTTGCCGATCCGCGTCGCCTCCGCGTCCAGCCCGACGAACCAGGCCCAGTTCTTGTCCTCCACCCGCTCCACCGGCTCGATCGCAACCTTCACGCCCAGGAGATGGCCGATCCACCCCGTCATGGCGGCGGCAAGCCCGCGCCGCGCCTCGCCGCCGCTGAGATTGAGGACCATGTCGAAGGAATCGCTGCGGTCGAAATAGCCGGCGGTGTTGCCGTCCTCCAATATATCGAGCTGCGTGGCGGCCGGGCCGGCCAGCATGCCGACCAGCGGGAAGGCCCGGCCCTCCCGCTCATGCAAATCGATGGTTTCTGAGTCGGCCAGCAGCACGCGGCCCTCATGCACGGTAACCCGCTGCGCACGGTAGAAAAGCTCCGCCGCGCGCAGGGCGAAGGGGTCCGGATCGGAATCGAACGCATTGCGCAGCACAAGCTGGGCAAGCTGGTTCATGAAGAGCGGCGGCGTCGAACCAGCCGCGCCGTGCGCCAGTTCCAGATAGGCCGCTTCCAGCGAAGGCGCGGCGAGCAGCAGGTCGCGGAAGGCGATCATGAATCGCCAGTTCTCCCGCGCGTCGAGATCCTCGATCGCCGCGATCTCCTCTTCCTCGACGGGCCGCCTCGGCCGGTGCATCAGCAGATCGTGGTGAAGTCGCCGTTCAGCGATGCAAGCATCCTGCGGTGGCAGAAGCTCCGGCCGCGCCAGATAGGCCTTGAGGAAGGCGTCGGTGACGATGAGCCGGCCCGACCCGTCGCGGTCCAGCAGGTGATGGCCGGAGGATATCCAGAAATCCGTCATCCGCGTTCTTCCCCGGAGAGGGTGACGAGGTCGACATCCTCTTCTTCCTCCTCCGCCTCGAACCCGAAGGCGTCGGCGGTTTCCCAGCCGGCGCGGCGCTGGAGCGTACGGAAGCTTTCTCTGATCCCGTCCTCCTCCAGGCTGCGGTGGATGCCGATCAGCATGTTCGGCGGGTGATCGCAGAGGGTGCAGGCGAAGGCGATCTCCTCCTCCGCGGCAGGCCTGGCGGCGGCGGCATCGGGCGCGCCGCAATGGTCGACCAGCCGGCGGGCAAGGCTTTCCACCGCCCCGGCGTACTCCTCCGCGCTCACCTCCGTCACGACTGCGAGGGTCGACCAGCCGAAGCTGCCGACGCCGAGGAAGCCCGCCCGGAACGCCTGGCGCGTCTTGCCCTCCAGCGCCGCCACGTCGATTCCGTGGAACAGGAACGTGCCAGTCACCGCCCACTCCCCCGGCTCCGCCGCGCGGGCGTAAACGAAAGTATCGGAGGGATCGAGACGGATCGTCCGAGGCAGCTTCAGAGCCATGGCGCCCCCGTCGCGGGATCGAGCCAGGAAGGCGATGCCAGCGCCGGAGCCAGCGCCCGCCGCTTCCCCTCGCCGATTAAAAGGTCGCCATTCTCCGCCAGGCGAGGCGGTGGACCCTTTCCAATATCGAGCCGATCGAGCCAGCGCCTGCCGCAGCCGGAGAAGCCGTCCTCGCCCCATTCATGGAATCCCACCATGAGATGCCGGGCGAAGCTGGAGACGATGTCCCCGGAATCGATCTCCTGGAAACCCAACTCGTCCAGCCCGCCGAACTGAGGCCGCGTCCCCGGCTCCCCGGCGCGAACTGCCGATGTCCGGATCATCCCAGCGAAGACCATCCAGGGGGGCGGCTCGTCCTCGTCCGCGCCATCGGGCCAGCCGAGCCGGCCGCCGCCGACCATCACGCCGTCGACGCGGAGCGCGTCCGGCCAGTCGAAGAGGACCGGCTTCTTGGGCGGGGCATGGACGATGAGCGTATCGGCCAGGGCGTTCATTCCGACATAATGGGCGAGCCGCGCTTCGGCCAGGGGCTGGTCGGGCTCCAGCACCACGGCGAATTCCGCAAGGTCGTAACGGCGGACCCAGACCAGCGTTCCCGCCCCTTTCTCCCCCGCGATCCGGCAGGCATGGGCGAAGGCGTCCCCGACCTCCCGCAGCGGTACGAGACTGTAGGGCGGCGGCAGGTCGAGCGGTCGGTCGGTGACCGAAGGGCGCAGCGTCATTGGCATCGAACCACGGACTTGTGAAGGCGGGCTGGTGACGGCGGCTCGGCTATTGTTATAGTCCTTGGCGGCAGGGCGACGCTACCGGCGAGACTTCTCGCCCATGGGAGCAGAAATGAACCTGGGCAAGCAGCACACATTCCTTGTCTGCTCCTGCGAGCGGACGATGCCTTCCTTCGGCGACAGCGTGGCGCGCGGATGCGGGGACGCCCGCGTCGAAACCGGGGACCATCTGTGCGGCGCGGAGCTGGACCGGGTGCGGGCGATCCTGGAGGGTCGCCCCCCCGAAGACGGGCCTGTGACGATCGGCTGCATCCAGCAGGCGCCGCTGTTCTCCGAAGTGGCGGAGGATCTGGGCTTCGCCGGCGACCTTTCCTTCGCGAACGTCCGGGAAACCGCCGGCTGGTCGGACCAGGCCGAAGGGGCAGGCCCCAAGGCCGCGGCCCTTCTGGCGATGGCGAGGCAGCCGGCGTCGGCGCCGGAAAGCGTCTCCTTCCACAGCGACGGCGTGGTGCTGGTCTACGGGCGGGACGAGACGGCGATCGAGGCCGGACGGCTTCTGGCCGGCGCGCTGGACGTGACGGTGATGCTGACCCGGCCGGAGGGCGTCATGCCGCCGCGCGTCTGGGACTTCCCCGTCGCACGGGGCACGATCCGCACCGCCCTCGGCTATCTGGGCGCGTTCGACCTGACCGTCGACGGCTTCGCCCTGCCCGCCCCCTCCTCTCGCGAGGCGCTGAGGTTCGGACCGGGGCGGGACGGGGCGGCGTCGCGCTGCGACATCCTGCTGGACCTGACGGGGGACGCGCCGCTTTTTCCGGCGCATGATGTGCGCGACGGCTATCTGAGGGCCGATCCGGGCGACCGGGCGGCGGTGGCGGAGGCGGTGCGGAAGGCATCCGACCTGGCGGGGGATTTCGACAAGCCGCGCTATATCGCCTTCTCAGCCGACCTCTGCGCCCATTCGCGGTCGCGCATCACCGGCTGCACCCGCTGCCTGGATCTATGCCCCACCGGCGCCATCGCCCCGGCCGGCGACCATGTCGCGATCGACCCGCATATCTGCGCCGGCTGCGGAAGCTGCGCCGCCGCCTGCCCGACCGGCGCGGCCTCCTACGCCCTGCCGACCGCCGAGGATCTGCTGGGCCGGGTGCGCACGCTTCTCCAGACCTATGCGAAGGCCGGCGGCCGGGACGCCGTGGTGCTGTTCCACGATGGCGGCCACGGCGGCCCGCTGATCGACGCGCTGGGGCGTTTCGGCGACGGGCTTGCCGCCAACGTCCTGCCGGTGGCGGTCAACGAGATCACCCAGATCGGAATCGAGGCCTGGACCGCGCCGCTGGCCTGGGGCGCGTCGGCGGCGCGGGCCGTGGGGCCGAGCAGGCGCAGGCATGACGCGCCGGGGCTGGAGCGGACGATCGATATCGCCAACCTGATCGCCGGATCGCTGGGCTATGGCGACGAACGGTGCGGGCTGATCGAGACCGACGATCCCGATGCGCTGCGGGCCGCGCTGGACGCCGTGCCGCCGGGTGTTGCCTCGCCCCGGCCGGGAAGCTTCCTTCCGCTGGGCGGGAAGCGGAGCGTGCTGGAAAGCACGATGACCGAACTGCATCGCGCCGCCCCGTCGCCGGTCGATTCCGTGGCACTGCCGGTGGGCGCGCCGTTCGGGACGCTGGATATCGATGCGGAGGGCTGCACGCTCTGCCTTTCCTGCGTCGCCGCCTGCCCGACGGGCGCGCTGTCCGATGGCGAGGAGAGGCCGGCGCTGTTCTTCACGGAAAGCGCCTGCGTCCAGTGCGGCCTCTGCGCCGCGACCTGTCCGGAGAAGGTGATCTCGCTGGTCCCGCAACTCGACTTCCAGGCCTGGAGCGCGCCGCGCCGCACGGTGAAGGAGGAGGAGCCGTTCCACTGCATCCGCTGCGACAAGCCGTTCGGCACGAAGAGCACGGTGGAGCGGATCGTCGCCAAGCTGGAGGGGGGGCACTGGATGTTCTCCGGCGAGAATTCCAGCCGGCTCGATGTCGTGCGGATGTGCGATTCCTGCCGGGTCGATTCGGTGATGAACGAGGGGCTGGACCCCTATGCCGGCCCGCGCCGCACCGCGACGCGCACCACGGCGGATTATCTGCGCGAGCGGGAGATGCGGAGCGGGGAATCCGACTGACGGGTTTTCAGTCGGCGGTCGCCCTTTCCAGGAAGCGGATGAGCGCCGCGCGGTCCTCCGCGCTGCCGATCCTCTGTTCCGGCATCTTGGTGCCCGGCGTGTAGGTCGCGGGGCCGATCTCGAACAGTTCCGATACCGTCTCCGGCGTCCAGACGATATCCATTTCCTCCAGCGCGTCAGAATAGCGGTAGCCCGGCAAGGACGCGATCTCCCGACCGAACAGCCCATGCAGCGTCGGTCCCGCCCGGTTGCCGTTCGATGGGTCGAGCGTATGGCAGGCGACGCAGGCGCGGAAGATCTCCGCCCCCCGGTCGCCTTCATAGGCGGCGAGAAGATCCTCCGACCCCGCGCCGGCTTCGTCGAGAGGCTGGCCGGTTTCCACGTCCCAGCGCCTGACCACCCGGCCCGAGCCGCCGGCGAGCAGCGTCCGGCCATCGTCCGTGAAGGCCAGCGCCCATATTGCCTGTTCGACTGCCGCCAGGGAGCGGATCGGGCTGAGGTCGGAGGCGTCGAGGATCGTGACGCCGTCCCGCAGGCTGGCGGTGGCGATCAGGCCGCCATCCTCCGTGACGGCGAGCGCGACCACAGGCGTCGAGGCGACCGGCGCTTCGGCGAGGATGTCGCCGTCCCGGCCGACGATCCGCACGAAGCCATCGCCGCCGGCCACGGCCAGCCGATCGCCGGGCAAGGCAGCCAGCGCGTTCAGCGGCGTCGGCATCTCGATCGCGACCGGCGCGCCCTCCCCGTCGAGGGGCCGTAGGATCAACCGGGAATCGTAGCCGGCGCTGGCCAACGCGCCGTCGGAGAGGAAGACCACCGCGTTGACGTTGCCGTCATGGCCCTCGAACGTCCGGGGCGCGCCATCGCCGGAGAGCGGCCAGAGCCGGACGGTCCTGTCCCAGGAGGCCGAGGCCAGCATCGATCCGTCCGGGGAGACCGCGAGCGCCGCTATGGGGGCGCTATGGCCTTCGAAAATGCGGATGGGAGCGGGCTGACCCTCCTGCCAGATCGCGATCCGGGAATCCTCCCCGGCGGTCGCGAACCGTCCGTCGCCGAGCGCCGCGACGGCGTTCACCTGCCCTTCATGGAACAGCAGCACCTGCCGCGCCTCGCCGCTGTCCGGCGACCAGAGGATGGCGCGGGTGTCGAAGCTGCCGGTGATGATTGTCGCGCCGTCCGCCGATACCGCAATCGCCCGGACGGGGCCGCCATGCCCCCGAAGCTCCGCCGCGCCGGCCAGCGCCGGGAGGAGGCTAAGGAACAGGATGGCCAGACGAAGCGTCATGAGCGCAACTGCCGCTTGCCCAACGGCGCGCGGCCCTTAAGCTGTTCTCTTCGCCCCCTGAACAGGGACGATCCCACATTCACCGACAGAGAGGCAATCGCATGACGAAGAATATGGACGCCGATCCCTTCAACATCTCCATGCGGAAGTTCCTGAAGCAGGTCGGCGTGACCTCCCAGCAGGCGATCGAGGAGCAGGTTTCCAAGGGCGGGCTGAAGGGCAAGGGCCGGATGACGGTCAAGGCCGTCATCACCGCCGAGGGCACCGACCTGCATCATGTGGTGGAGGGAGAGATCGACCTCGGCTGACCTTTAACCCCGCCGGTTTCTCCACGCTCGGTCGAGGAAGGCGAGCGCCCCTCCCGTCAGCAGCGCCGCACCGGCGATGGCGAGCCAGGGATGGTCGACGGACAGCAGGGCCAGCAGGAAGAGTCCGGCATTGACGGAAGCGACGAAGAGGGTGGTCCCGGCGTGGCTCCAGCCCGCCCGGATGGCGCGCTGGTAGAAATGCTCGCGATGGGGTTCGGCCGGATGAGCGCCCTGTATCAGCCGCCGCAGCAGCGTGACCGTCGCGTCGGCCAGGAAATAGGCCGGCAGGATGAGCGCGGCCGCGGCCTGCCCCTCCATCGCCAGGGCGATCAGCAGCCATCCCCCGAGGAAACCCAGGAGGATGCTGCCGACATCGCCCAGGAAGATGCGCGCGCGCTGCCAGTTCCAGGGCAGGAAGCCCAGCGCCGCGGCGGCCAGCATCCAGCCGGGGGCGACGACGGAGTCGAAGGCGGCTCCGGCCAGCAACGCCACGGCGCCTATGCCCGCGCCGATCGCGACGGCCTCCGTCGCCGCCAGCCCGTCTATTCCGTCCATGAAATTGTAGAGATTGATGAACCACAGCCAGGCGACCGCCGTGGCGAGGCGGTCGAGAGGGAGGGGCAGCCAACCCTGGAACAGGAGTGCATCACCCGGCAGGCTCGCCAGCGCGATCGCGACGGCGACGATCTGCGCGCCGAACCTTACAGCCGCGCCGAGGCCGCGAATGTCGTCGATGGCCGACACGACCAGCAGCAGGAGAGCGCCGGCCAGCATCGGCCACGGGAACGGCAAGGCGCTATCCCTGAACCACGCCAGGGCGACAAGTCCGACAGCGAACCCGCAGAGCAGCCCCCACCCGCCGCCGCGCGGCGTCGGGACGGAATGGCTGCTGCGATGGTTGGGATGATCGAAGATGCGCGTCCGCCGAAGAACCGCCAGAACCAGCGGCGTGGCGAGAAGCGCACCGAGAAAGGCGACGACCGAAACGACTATAAGATCCTGCCCCATGCCCTATTCATCCATAATCCCGACCCGCGACGGACGGCGACGTTAAGGGATTGAACGGGGCGCGTCACCTGAATGGTATGAGTTGAGGAAATGACATCTGAAACACCTTTGGCGGGCCGGAAGTTGCTGGTCACCGGCGCGACCGGCTTCGTCGGGAAAGCCGTTCTCGCGGCGGCGCTGGAAGAAGGCTGGACCGTCCGCGCCGCCATCCGTTCCGCCGATGCACCCCTGCCCCCCGACGTGGAAGGCGTCGCGATCGGCGATCTTGCCGCGCCCCGCGATCTGACGGCCGCCTTCGACGGGATCGACGCCGTCATTCATCTGGCCGGCATCGCCCATCGCGGCGCAGAGATCGCAGAGGATCGCTATCAGGCGGTGAACGCCGAAGGAACGCGGCTTCTGGCGAAAGCGGCCGCCGCCGCAGGCGTGGTGAATTTCGTCTTCGTCAGCTCTATCAAGGTGAACGGGGACCGCACCACCGGCGCGCCCTTCCGGCCAGACGATCCGCCCGCCCCGTCCGATGCCTACGCCCGGTCGAAGCTGGCGGGCGAAAGGGCTTTGGCGGAGGAGGCGGGGACGATGGGGTGGTCCGTGGTCAGGCCGCCCTTGGTCGTCGGGGCCGGCGCGGGCGGCAATCTGCTGCGCCTGCTTTCCATCGTCAGGAAGGGAATCCCGCTGCCGCTGGGAAGCACCGGCAACCGCCGCAGCGTGATCGGGCTCGACAATCTGGTGGACCTGCTGCTGACGCTGGCCGCCGCGCCGCCCCGGCCGGAAGGGCGAATCCTGCTCTGCGCCGACGACGATCCCATGAGTACGACGGAGATCATCGCCGCGACGGCGGCGGCCGCCGGCATCCGTCCCCGCCTGCCGCCGGCCCCTCCGGCCCTGCTGCGCCTGGCCGCCGGAGCGATCGGCCGGGGCGAGGACGCGAGGCGGCTGCTGGACGATCTTGTCATCGACGACAGCGCGACGAGGGCGCTGGGCTGGCGGCCGAAGCTTTCGACGCGCGAGTCGCTGAGGAAGATGGTCCAGAACTCATAATATTTGTATAATCAATTGACAAATCTGGCGGCAGACGCGACCTTGCCTTCATCGATGGAAGCGAGGAAGCCATGCGTTCTACCATGCTGGGAATTGAGGATTACAAGGCGTCCGTGGTCGCCGTGCCGCCACTGGCGCTGACCCGGAGCCTTGAGGTCGATCCAGGGGAAAATAGTAAACTTATCCGTCATATCGAGGCGGGAGGCGTGCGAATCCTGCTCTATGGCGGGAACGCGAACTTCTACCATCTCGATCTCGGCCGTTTCCGCAGCGCGATCGGGGCGCTGAAGGCGGCCACGGGCCCCCAGACGGCCCTCATCCCGTCGATCGGACCGGATTTCGGCAAGGCGCGCGATCAGATCGGCGCGCTGCGGGAGGCCGGAATCCAGGACGTGATGATCCTGCCGATGGCGTTCCCGGCAGATCCGGCCGGGGTCGCGGAAGGCGCGCGCCAGTTGGCCGACGCGCTGGGGCACGGGGTCATCCTCTACATCAAGCGTGAGGGATATATCGCCCCCGACGCGCTGGAGCGCCTTGTCGCGGAGGAAGCCGTCCGCTTCGTCAAATATGCGGTGGAGCGGGAGGACCCAAGCGGCGACCGCTATCTGGAAGCCATCCTTTCGGCCGTGGGAAGGGATGTGGTGGCGAGCGGAATGGGTGAGACGCCGATCATCCACCATTTCAGGGATTACCGGCTGGCGACCTACACGTCGGGCGCGGTCTGCCTTGCCCCCGCCGCGGCCATGGCGCTGCTTGCCGCCTGCAAGGCCGGGGAATGGGACAAGGCGGAGCGGATCCGGAAACCGTTCCTGGAGTTCGAGCGGGTGCGCGCGAAGCTGGGCGGCATCTCCGTGATGCATGATTCCGTGAGTTTGTCCGGCGTCGCCGATATGGGGCCGATCCTGCCGATGCTGTCGAACGTCGCCTCCGACCATAAACCGGCGGTGAAACAGGCGGTCGACGGGCTGATGGCGATCGAGGCGGAATACCACGTCGTGGCCTGACAGCAGCCATCGCTACGGGTGCAGCGTCCGGTCGACCAGCCGGCGCCGCGCCTGGGTGATGTGGAATTCCATCCCGACGCGCGCGCCTTCCGCGTCCGACGCCTTGATCGCGGCCAGCACGGTTTCATGTTCGCCGAGCACGGTCAGGGCGCGGTCCCTGGAACTGACCTTGGTGATGTTCAGCATCAGCTTCATGAAGCCGTGAAGCGCCGGCTCCACATGCCGCAGCACCTGCGGGAAGAAGGCGTTCCCGGTCGCTTCGGCCACGGCAATGTGGAAGTCGAAATCGACCGTGTGCGACATGACTCCGGCTTCCGCCTCCCGCCGGAACGCATCATGGCATTTCTCGATCCGCGCCAGATCCTTCTCCGTCCGCCGTTCGGCGGCGAGCATGGCCGCGCGGCTTTCGATCGGCAGGCGAAGTTCCATGCACCGAAGGTAGTCGGCCACCTCCTCGGCATTGGCGAAGCGCGTCAGATGGTCCGAAGGCCGGCGCAGCACGTAGGTTCCGCTGCCCTGCCGGGCATGGACCAGCCCGTCGATGCGGAGGCGGAGCAGCGCGTCCCTTACGATCGGCCTGGAGACGCCGAACATGGCGCTGATCTCCTTCTCCGGCGGCAGACGCTCGCCCTCCTTCAGCCGGCCCGATGCGATCTGGCTGAGGATCTCGCCATAAAGCTGGTCGCCCAGCTTCTGGCGAGGGCGTGGCGCCAGCGTCAGCCCGCCCGTTCCTGCCAGCTTTCCGCCGGACGGCGTCACTTCGTCATCGGACACGATGTTTCCCTTTCCTTGCCCCCATGACAAGAAGTCTCCGCCGGCTAGTGCTCCGATGCTGACGGATGGTTCCCATCCGTCGGCTGAATCGGAACACCAACTTATTGACTCTAGTGCGATTCAGCTTTCAACGCTTGGGAACCAAGCGTTGAAATCATCGCACTAGCGAGATGTCAAGGCGAGGCATTCCCTCACCGGCGTGACGACCCGGCCCTCCTCCACCCACCCAAGGACATTGTCGAGGAAGAGACGGTTCATCGCGTCGCGGGTGAAATGGGTGCCCGACCCGACATGGGGGAGAAGCACCGCATTATCCATGGCGGCCAGCTCGGCGGGCACCATCGGTTCGCCCTCATAGACATCCAGCCCCGCCGCCTCGATCGTTCCATCGCGCAGCGCGGCTATCAGCGCATCCTGATCCATGACGGAACCGCGCGCGACATTCACCACGATCCCCTTCGGCCCCAGCGCCTCGAACACCGGCGCGCCGATCATCCTCTCCGTCGCCTTGCCGCCCGGAACGATGACGATCAGCGCATCGACATGGCGCGCCAGATCCAGAAGGTCGGGGAAATGGCGGTAGGGGACCGAAGCCGGCGTGCGGCTGTGATAGGCGATCGGGATGCGGAAGGCGGCAAGGCGGGCCGCGATCTCCTGCCCGATCCGCCCCATCCCCACCAGCCCGACCGTCCGGTCCCGCAGGGTGGAGGTCAGGGGATATGCGCACTTCGCCCACTCCCCCGCCCTGACGAACCGGTCCGCCTGGGGCAGCCGCCGGACGGTCGCCAGAAGCAGCGCCACGGCGAGGTCGGCGACATCGTCGCTGAGGACGTCCGGCGTATTGGTGACCAGCACCCCCCGCTCCGCCGCCGCCACGGCGTCCACCTTGTCGTAGCCCACGCCATAGGCGGCGATGAGCTTCAGGCGCGGAAGCCTGTCCAGCAGGCCGCGCCCCACCGCCTGCTTCCCCCGGCTGGCGAGGATTTCGACTGAATCGCCATGCTCCGCGACCAGCGCGTCGAGCGTTTGGGGCGTCGCCTGGATGAAGGCGGTGCGGGCGCGCGCCTCCGCCGCCACCATGTCGGGCAGGGGATCGAGCGAGAGGAATGTCTTCCGCTGGGGGTCGTTCATGGAAATGTCGACTCCACTGTCAGTCCGCCTCGGCGGCTCGCCGCGCCCTGCCCCGCTCCAGGCGGATCAGCATCATGGCGGAGGCGAAGATGATGGCGCCGCCGACATAGACGGCGACGTCGGTGGTTTCGGAGAAGAAGACCGATCCCAGGACGATCGCGATCGGCAGGCGGATGAAATCGACCGGCAAGACGGCCGAGGCGTCGGCGAGGGTCATCGCCTTGGCGAAGGAAAGCTGGGCGACCGCGCCGCACGCGCCCTGGAGGGCCAGCAGGCAGAGTATCGGAAGCGAAGGCGTGGTCCAGAAGGGCAGGCAGAGCAGGAACGCCAGCGGGACCGTGATGACCAGGTTGAACCAGGCGATCCGGGCCGGCTGTTCCCGCCCCGCCGACAGCTTCATCAGCATGCCGACGAGACCGAGCCCCACGGCCGACGCCAGCGCCAGCACGGCGCCACTTCCGATCGGCGCCGCGCCCGGCCGAAGGACGATCAGTACGCCGGCGATGCAGACCAGCGCCGAGATCACCCGCGCCGGCCGCGCCCGTTCGCCGAGGAAGACGATGCTGCCGAAGGCGGTGAAGAGCGGCGTCGTGAAGATGATCGACATGGCGACGGCGAGCGGCAATTGCAGAATCGCCAGGAAATAGGCCACCAGCGCGCCGAGCTTGAGGAACGCCCTCAGCGCGTGGACGCCCCAGAACCGGCTGCTGAAATCCATGCCCCCGGCGCGGACCAGGAAGGGCAGCAGGAAAAGCAGGCTGAACGCGTTGCGGAAGAACGCGATCTCGAAGACATGCATGTCGGCCGAGACGAAGCGCACGATGACCGCGTCGAACGCCCCGGCCGTGGCGTTGACCGCGATCAGCGCGCCGCCTGCGATGACCGGGGAAAGAACGGGATTCTTCACGGCGGGGGAAGCTCGCCGACCCTAAGCGTAGGCCGCGGTTCCGGGAGTCCCCTCCCGCTCCCATTTCGGGGCCGGCGTGGCGTTCAGGAGCTTGCGCGTATAGTCGTGCTGCGGATCGGCGAACAGCCGCGCCGTCTCCGCCTGCTCCACAATCTCCCCATCTTTCATGACGATGATCCGGTCGGCGAAATGCCGGACGATCGGCAAATCGTGCGTGATGAAGATGTAGGAGAGGCCGAGCCGCGTGCGCAAATCCGCCAGCAAATCGATGACCTGCGCCTGGATCGACACGTCCAGCGCCGAGACCGCCTCGTCGCAGACGATCAGCTCCGGATCGCTGGCCAGCGCGCGGGCGATGGCGATGCGCTGCCGCTGGCCGCCGGAGAACTGGTGCGGGTAGCGCCTGGCGTGGTCGGCCTTCAGCCCGACCAGATCCAGAAGCTCCGCCACCCGATCGTCCCATTGCGGGCGGGGAAGGATGTCGCGATGAATCCGCCAGGGTTCGGAGATGATCTCATGGACGCTCATCCGCGGGTTCATGGAGCCGTAGGGGTCCTGGAAGACCATCTGGACCTTGCGGCGAAGCTGGAGAAGCTCCCGCCCGTCCATCTTGAAGATGTCCTTGTCGCGGAAGAGCGCCTGTCCGCCCGACGCTTCGTTCAGCCGAAGCAGGATGCGCGCGATGGTGGACTTCCCCGAGCCGGACTCGCCGACGATCCCGACGGTCTCCCCGACATTCACATGGAAGCTGACATCGTTGACCGCGTTGACGACGAAGGATTTGCCGAACATCCCTCCGGGAAGGACATAGCGCTTCACCACATTCTCGACGCGTAGCAGCGGCTCGTCCGCCGCCTTTTCCGACCGGCGGTTGGCCGCGCCTTCGTCGGAGGCGTGCGGCAGGGCGGAGATGAGCTTCCGTGTGTAGGGGTGTTGCGGGTTCTCGAACACGTCCCGCGCCGGGCCCTGTTCCACGATCTTTCCGCCATTCATGACGATGACCCGGTCGGCCATGGAGGCCGCGACCTCAAGATCGTGGGTGATGAGGATCAGCCCCATCCCCTCTTCGGCCTGAAGCTTGCGCAGCAGGTCCAGGATCTGGGCCTGCACGCTGACGTCCAGCGCGGTCGTCGGCTCGTCGGCGATCAGAATCTCCGGATGGAGCGCGATCGCCATGCCGATCATGATGCGCTGGCGCTGCCCGCCGGAGAACTGGTGCGGATACTGGTCGATGCGGGTTTCGGGATCGGCGATGCCGACCCGGCCCAGAAGCTCGATCGCGCGGCGGCGGGCTTCGGCCCCGGTCGCCGCCTTGTGCGCCTGGAAGACCTCCGCGATCTGCCAGCCGACGCTGTAGACGGGATTGAGATGGGCCAGCGGGTCCTGGAAGATCATCGCGATCTTGCGGCCGTTCAGGTCGCGCCGTTCGGCCGCGCTCATCGTCGCGATATCCCGGCCGCCATAGAAGATGTGGCCGGCGCGGATGTCGCCCGGCGGCGTGTCGATCAGGCCCATGATCGCGCTGGCGCTGACGCTCTTGCCCGATCCGCTTTCGCCGAGGATCGCCAGCGTCTCGCCCCGTTCGACATGGAAGCTGACATCGTCCGTCGCGCGGAACGGGTCGCGGTCGGACAGGAAATCGACGGTCAGGCCACGGACTTCCAGGGCGGGAGCGTGCGGATCGGTCATCGCTTCGTCCTCCGCAGGGTTTGCAGGCGCCAGCGCTGCTGCGGGTCGGCGGCGGTGCGCGCCCAGCTTGACAGCAGGTTGAGCGAGAGGGTGGTCAACATGATGGCGAGGCCCGGCCAGAAGGCGATCCACCAGGCGTTGGAGAGGTAGCCGCGCCCCGTCGCCACCATGGCGCCCCAGGTGAATTCGGGGGCCTGGATGCCGAGGCCGAGGAAGCTCAACGCCGATTCCGCCAGGATCACCGTTGCGAAATCGACCGCCGCGATGGTGATCAGGGTCGGGATCGTCAGCGGCGCGATATGGCGCAGCACGATCCTGAGCGATCCCGCGCCCATCGATTTCGCGGCGCTGACGAACATGCGGGAGCGAAGCTCCAGTACCTCCGCGCGGGTCGTCCGCAGATAGACGGGGATGCGGGTGACGGCGAGGACGAAGATCAGGTTCGTCGTGCTGGGCCCCAGCGTGTAGAGCACGATGAGCGCCAGGAGCAGCGACGGGAAGCTCATGATCACGTCGGCGACGCGCATGATCAGATGGCTGAACCAGCGGTTGGAATAGCCGGCCACCAGCCCCAGCGAACCGCCGATCAGCATGGAGGTGACGACGGCCGCCGCCGCGATGCCCAGCGTGTTCTGCGCCCCCACGATCAGGCGGGCGAGCATGCTTCGGCCCAGCGTGTCGGCGCCCAGTATGTAGGCCCAGCCATGCTCAAGCTGGAAGGGCGCCAAATTGCGCTGGCGCAGCCCCAGCTTCGTCGCCAGGTCGCCGATCAGGAGCGGCCCGAACAGGGCGGAGATGACGACGATCAGGAGGAAGATCGCGGCCAGCAGCGCCAGCTTGTCGTTCAGCAGCATGCCGAAGGCGGTGCGCGCCCGGCCAAGAGTGGGTTCGGGGGGCGTCAGGGCTTCTTCTGTCGCGTGAAGGGTCATGACGTCTGGTACCGGATGCGGGGATCGAGCAGCGCGTAGAGCAGGTCGATCAGGATGTTCATGATGAAGATGGCGCAGGCCGTGACCAGCACGGTCGACTGCACGACCGCGAAATCCCGCTGGGTGATCGCGTCGATCATCAGCTTGCCGATCCCCGGCCAGCCGAAGATCGTCTCCACCACCACCGCGCCGTTGATCAGGCTGGTCGCCAAATCGCCGGCGACCGTGACGGCCGGCAGGAGGGAATTGCGCAGGGCGTGGGAGAAGATGATCTTCCGCCGCCGCACCCCCTTGGCGTAGGCCGTCTTGACGTAGGGCGAGGCGAGCGCGCTGATCATGGTGCCGCGCACCACCTGCGTCAGCAGCCCGAACGGCCGCAGCATCAGGACCGCCACCGGCATGATCCAGTGGAGCGCCGAGCCGGTGCCGGAGGTCGGGAGAAGGCCCAGGCTGACCGCGAAGACGAGGATGCCGACGATCGCGACCCAGAAATCCGGGGCGCTGGCGCCGGCCAGCGAGGCGATGCTGGCGATACGGTCGAAGGGCCCGCCCGGCCGCGCGGCGGCCAGTGAGCCGACGATCAGCGCCAGGGTCGTGGCCAGCGCGATCGCGATGGCGGCCAGCTTGAGGGTCTGCGGGAACGCCTCAAGCGCCACCTCCATCGCCGACCGGTTCTGGCGCAGCGACATGCCGAAATCCAGCCGCAGCAGGTCGCCCACATATTGCACGAACTGGATATAGACCGGCTGGTCGAAGCCGTTCCGGATGTTGAAGGCCTCGCGCGCTTCGGGCGTCGCGTCGAGCGGCAGGAAGAGGTCGGCGGGGTTGCCGGTCATCCTGGACAGGAAGAAGACCAGGACAAGCAGGCCCAGCACCGAGAAGATGCTGTGAGCCAGGCGTTTCCCGAGATAAGCGACCATCGAGCCGTCCTTGCTTGCTTTCTGTGCTTAAGATCGCGGGACCGCACCGCCGGCCCGGCGGCGGCGCGGTCCCAGCCGGTCAGTCGCGGAAGCCGATATCGGCGAGCGGTATCTGGCTGTTCGTCGCGATGGTCGGCCGCCACTCCAGGCGCGGTCCGACGCGGGTATAGCCGATCATGTGGAACATCGGCACGTCGGCGATGACCTCATCATGCACGACCCGGAAGACTTCCTGAAAGGCCTCAGCGCGTTCCTGACCCGTCGCGGAGGTCGCCCGGTCCAGAAGCTGGTCCAGCTCCGGGTTGTCCACGGTGGAGTACTGCCCGTCCGACGCGTACATCACATAGGCGGTGAAGACGGCGTCGCCGGAGTTGTTGTCGTGCTGCTGCTGGAAGATGTTCGGGCCGCGATCCTGCGGGAATGGCTTGTCGAGGTAGCGGACCCATCCGGCGACATCCAGCGTCGTCAGTTCCAGGTTGAAGCCGACGGCCTCCCACATCGCCATCATCGCTTCCACCGATTCCTGCCCGTTGGGGAAGAACGCCGTCCGCGCGATGACGTTGATCGTCGCGTCGACCGGCACGCCGTCGGCGCGCGCCTCCTCAAGCAGGGCCACCGCCTGCTCCGGATCGTAGGGCCAGGGCTCGATATCCGGATTGTGGCCGAGGATGCCGGGCACGACCATCTGCGAGGCGCGGATCACGTCCGGCCCGAACAGCATGGCCAGCCCTTCCCAATCGATGGAAAGGTTCAGCGCCTTGCGCACGCGGACATCGTCCAGCGGCGGGATCTGCGCGTCGATGCGCATGCGCGTCGTCTCGGAATTCAGATAGGCGAAATCCGTCTCAGGATTGGTTGCGTCCTGGATCGCGATGGCCGGCGTCAGGTCGGCCTCGCCCGTTTCCACCATCGCGGCGCGCAGCGCGGATTCCGTCCGCCAGACATAGGTCGCCTTCGCGACCTCCGGCATCTCGCCCCAATAGCCGTCGAACCGGTCCAGGACCACCGTTTCCGTCGTGAACTCGCTGACGGTGTAGGGGCCGGTGCCAACAGGATCATTGACGATCTGGTCGGCCGGCGTGTTGGGGGAGACGATCATGACCATGCCCATCAGGGTGGGCAGGATGGGAACCGGCTCGTCGGTCGCGATCTCGATCGTGTGTTCGTCGATCACCGTCGGCGTCAGCGTCACGTCGCCGAATTTCGACCGGTCGTCGCAGGTGATGTCGCCGCTCATCAGCCGGTCGATGGAGAAGGCGACCGCCTCGGCGTTGAAGTCCGCGCCGTCATGGAATTTCACGCCTTCCTGAAGGGTGAAGCGCCATGTCTTCTCGTCCACCTGCTCCCACCCCGTGGCGAGCAGCGGCTCGACTGATCCGTCGGCCGGCAGGATGCGGGTCAGCGCCTCGTTGATGTTCTGCTTGATGACCCTGCCGACGTTGGAGCGGCTGGCCTGGCAGGGCTCCAGATTGTTCACCTGCTCCGGCAGGACGATTGTGATCGCATTCTCCTGGGCGTGCGCGGCCGCGCCTGCCAGGCCTGTGGCGAAAACCGTCGCCAGGGCCAGTTGCCGATAACCAAACGCCATCTGTTTCCTCCGATGTTAAAACTTGTTTGTTTCTGTTGGACGCCCGCGTCCCGACCTCAGTTGAGGTTGTGGGAGTAGGCCGTCTTGACGGTCGTGTAGAATTCCGCCGCGTAGCTGCCCTGCTCACGCGGGCCGTAGCTGGAGCCCTTCCTGCCGCCGAACGGCACGTGGTAATCGACGCCGGCAGTCGGCAGATTGACCATCACCATCCCGGCCTCGCTGTTGCGCTTGAAGTGGGAGGCGTATTTCAGCGAACCGGTGCAGATGCCGGCGGACAGGCCGAAATCCGTATCGTTGGCCAGCGCCAGCGCCTCCTCGTAATCCTTCGCGCGGATGACGGCCGAGACGGGACCGAAGATCTCCTCCCGCGCGATGCGCATGGAATTGTCGACCCCGGTGAAGAGGGCCGGCGACAGGAAGAACCCCGGCGACTCGCGATTCAGGATCTCGCCGCCCGCCGCCAGATCCGCGCCTTCGTCCCGGCCAATGCGAAGATAGTCCAGATCCTGATCGAGCTGCTTCTGGTCGATGACCGGGCCGATATGGGTCCCGTCCTTCAGCGCGTCGTCGACGACCAGTTTCTTCATCCGCTCCGTCATCGCGCTGACGAAGCGGTCATGGACGCCTTCGGTCACGATCAGCCGGGAGGAGGCGGTGCAGCGCTGGCCCGTGGAGAAGAAGGCGCTGTTGATCGCGCAATCGACGGCGATGCCCAGATCGGCGTCGTCCAGCACGATCATCGGGTTCTTGCCGCCCATCTCAAGCTGGATCTTCTTCATCGGGTCGCAGCCGACCGCCGTGGCGGCGAGCGCCCGGCCCGTGGCGACGGAGCCGGTGAAGGAGACAGCGGAGATGTCGCGGTGCTTCAGGATCGCGTCGCCGACCACGGACCCCTTGCCCATGACCAGGTTGAACACGCCGGAAGGCACGCCGGAGCGGGAGATGATCTCCGCCAGGGCGTGGCTGCTGGCCGGAACCAGTTCGGCCGGCTTGAACACCACGCAATTGCCGTAGGCCAGCGCGGGCGCGATCTTCCAGGCCGGGATCGCGATCGGGAAGTTCCAGGGCGTGATCAGGCCGACGATGCCGATCGGCTCACGCGTCACCTCGACATCCACCGAAGGACGGACGGAAGGCAGCTTCTCCCCCGCCAGCCGGAGGCATTCGCCGGAGAAGAAAAGGAAGATCTGGCCGGCGCGCGCGACTTCGCCGATGCCTTCGGCCAGCGTCTTGCCCTCCTCTCGCGACAGGAGGCGGCCCAGTTCCTCCTTGCGCGCCAGGATCTCGTCGCCGATGCGCTTCAGGATGTCGTGGCGGAGCTGGATGGTGGAGCGCGACCAGGCGGGAAAGGCTGCCTTCGCCGCCGCGGCCGCCCGGTCGACGGCGGCGGCGTCACCCCTGGCGAACTGCCCGACGATGTCGCCGGTGTTCGACGGGTTGATGTCGGCGGCGGTCTCGGAACTCGCTTCCCAGTCGCCGGCGATGAGGTTGAGTCCTTCAATCATGGGGGACCTTCTTCTCTTCAGCGGTTGGCGGAGGCGCGCCAGGCGGCGAAATCCTCCTGCGTGCGGTCGTCGGTGGCGGGATAGAGACCGAGGATGGAGCGGCCTTTCAGCACCTCCTCGGTCACGAAATCCTCGAACGCAGTCATCTCCACCGTCTCTTCCGCGATCTCGTCCGCGATGGCGGCGGGGATGATGACGACGCCGTCGCAATCGCCCACCACAACGTCGCCCGGGAAGACCGCAACGTCGCCGCAGCCGATGGGGACGTTGATGTCGATCGCCTGATGCAGGGTGAGGTTGGTCGGCGCCGACGGGCGGTTGTGATAGGAGGGGATGTCCAGTTTCGCGATCTCCCCGCTGTCCCGGAACCCGCCATCGGTGACGATGCCGGCCACGCCGCGCTTCATCAGCCGGGAAACGAGGATCGATCCGGCGGAGGCGGCGCGGGGGTTCTTGCGGCTGTCGATGACGAAGACCGCGCCTTCCGGGCATTCCTCCACCGCCTTGCGCTGGGGATGGCCGCGGTCGCGGAAGACGCTGATCGGGTTGAGGTCTTCCCGCGCCGGTATGTAGCGCAGGGTGTAGGCTTCCCCGACCATCGTGCCGGCGTCCGGATTCAGCGGCTGGACATCCTGGACGAACTGGTTCCGCAGCCCCCGCTTGAACAGGGCGGTGCAGATGGTGGCGGTGCTGACGGATTTCAGCCGGTCGCGGGTTTCGGGTTTCAGCATCTCTTGTCGATCCTTGAGAAAATCGAAGCCGTGGCCGCGCCGGTCGCCCCTCCCCGGATCAGAGTCGGGGCCAGGTGCGGGAAGTTCCCGACCGGTCGTGGCTCACGCCACCAGACAGATCATGGGTAAATTTGTCAATTGATATATTCATTTTACAACTTTGGTTCGATTATCCCGAACCGTCATGCGCACCTCCGGCCGCCGCGGCGGACCTTGCCGCGGCGGCCGGGGCGCATCGCGCCTTACTGCGCGAACTCAATGGTAGAGAGCCGGATTTCGCTGTTGGTCGCGATCGACGGCTCCCAATCCAGCCGCTCGCCGACGCGGGCGTAGCCGAACATGTGGAACATCGGCATGTCCGGCACGATGTTGTCATGAACCTTGGCAAATACCTGCTGCAGCAGCTGCGTCCGCTCTTCATCCGTGGCCGCCGCCGCTTCGTCCAGCAGGCTGTCCAGTTCAGGGTTCGAGATGGTCGAGGTCTGTCCGTCGGAATGGTACATCAGGAACGCCGTCGAATAGGCGTCGCCGGAGATGTTGTTGTGCTGCTCCTGGAGCAGCATCGCGCCGCGATCCTCCGGGAAGGGCTTGTTCAGATATTCGACCCAGGCCGCAACGTCGAGGATCGACAGGTTCATGTTGAAGCCTGCGGCTTCCCACATCGCCGCCATCGCTTCCATGGCCTCGTTGCCGTTCGGATAGATGCCGTTCCGGGCGATGATGGTGATTTCGGTGTCCAGCGGCGCGCCGTCGGCCCGCGCTTCCTCAAGCAGACGCGCGGCTTCCTCCGGATCGTAGGCCCAGGGCTCGATATCCGGGTTGTGCCCGTTGATGCCGGGGACAACGAGCTGCGCCGCGCGGATCACGTCCGGCCCGAACAGCAGGCCCAGCCCTTCCCAGTCGATGGAAAGGTTCAGCGCCTTGCGTACCCGGACATCATCCAGCGGCGGTTCCTGCGTGTTGATCCGCATGCGGGTGGTTTCGGAGTTCAGGTAGGGGAAATCCGTTTCCGGGTTGGTCGCGTCCTGGATCGCGATGTCCGGCGTCAGATCGGCCTCCCCCGTTTCCACCATCGCGGCGCGGAGGGCCGATTCCGAACGCCAGACATAGCGCGCCTCGGAAACCGCCGGCGCATCACCCCAATAGCCGTCGAACCGCGTCAGCACGATCTCTTCCGGCGTATGGGTCTCAAGCGTATAAGGTCCGGTGCCCACCGGCTCATTCGTCGCCTGGTCGGCCGGCGTGTTGGGCGACACCATCATCACGAGGTTGAGCAGAGTCGGGAGGATCGGCACCGGCTCTCCGGTGATGAGGTCGATGGTGTTCTCGTCCACGATCTCGGTCTCAAGCGTGAGGCCGCCCAGCTTGGTGTTGTTGTCGCAGGTGATGTCGCCGCTCATCTGGCGGTCGATTGAGAAGGCCACGGCCTCGGCGTTGAAATCCGCGCCGTCATGGAACTTGACGCCGTCGCGCAGTTCGAACCGCCAGGTCGTGTCGTCCAGCCGCTCCCACGAGGTGGCGAGTTGGGGTTCGACCGTGCCGTCCTCCACCTTCAGGTAGGTCAGCGTCTCGGTCACGTTCTGGCTGAGAACGCGCCCGATATTGCTGTAGAGGGACTGGCAGGGTTCCAGATTGTCGGGCTGTTCGGGCAGGACGATCGTGATCGCATTGTCCTGGGCCGCCACGGGCATGGCCACCGCCATCGAAGCGGCCATCAGGGCCGCCAATGCACCATATCTTCTCGTCATCGCTTCCTCCTCCTTGGTTTTATTCAATTTGTCGTTTCAAAAAAGGCGGGCCGCCGGTTCATCCGATGGTCCCGCCCGCCTCCTCACGCCGCCGCGGCGGGCGTGCTGATCTTTTCCAACAGGGCTTGAAGGTCGGCCATCGACCGCTGGTCCAGATCGGTCAGCGGCGGCCGGACCGAACCGGCTGGGCGGCCGACCAGCGACACGCCGGCCTTCACGATCGACACCGCATAGCCCTTGGCGCGATCCCGGATACGGGTGTAGGGCAGGACGAAATCGCGAAGCCCGGCCAGCACCTGCTCATGGTCCCGCCGCCTGACGGCGGCATAGAAGCCCTGGGCGAATTCCGGGATGAAATTGAAGATCGCCGACGAATAGGTCGTCACCCCCAGCTCCAGATAGGGAAGCGCGAACGTCTCCGCCGTCGGCAGTCCGCCGACATAGACCAGCCGGTCCCCCAGCCTGGCCTGGATGCGCACCATCAGCTCGATATCGCCGACGCCGTCCTTGAAGCCGACCAGGTTCGGGCAGCGGTCGCAGAGGCCCGCCAGGGTCTCGTCGGTCAGGATGGCGTTGTCGCGGTTATAGACGATGACGCCCAGCTTCGTGGACCGGCAGACATCCTCGATATGGGCCGCCAGCCCTTCCTGTTCGGACCGCATCAGATAGGGCGGCAGCAGCAGGATTCCGTCCGCTCCGGCGGCTTCCGCCGACTTCGCCATGGTCTGGGCGATCCCGCGGCCATAGCCGACGCCGGCGATCACCGGGACCCGGCCCGCCGTCTCCTCGACGGACGCACGGACCACCTTCTCGACCTCCGCCGGGGTCAGGGAGAAGAACTCGCCCGTGCCGCCCGCCGCGAAGACGCCCGCCGGCCCGTGCTCCATCAACCATGAAACGTGCCGGCGGAACGGATCGACATCGAAAGCCAGATGCTCATCGAAATGCGTCACCGGGAAACTGAGAAGGCCCTTGCCGATCGAGGCGGCCATTTCGGCGGGGGTTAGCTGTGATGCCACTTTGTTTTTCCTCTACGCCAGGGAACGAAGCTGGTTTCGTGATCTCCTTAGGATGCTACCGGCCTGATCGATGATCGTCTAAGCTATAGAACATATCGATTGATACAGGATTTGGATCGATGTTCGAGCTGAGCCAGCTACGCTGCTTCGTCGCGGTTGCCGAAGAGTTGCATTTCGGCCGCGCGGCGGAACGGCTGAACATGACGCAGCCGCCGTTGAGCCGGCAGATACGATTGCTGGAGCATCTGCTGGAGGCGCGGCTGTTCGAGCGGTCGAGCCGGCATGTCGCCCTCACCTATGCCGGCCGCTCCCTGCTGCCGGAGGCGCGGCGCATCCTCCAGCTCGCCGAAAGTGCGGCCATCTCCATCAAGCGCACGACGAAGGGAGAGGCCGGGACGGTCGCCATCGGCTTCACCGCCGCGTCGGGCTATGACTTCCTGCCCTCGGTCATGCGCGTCCTGCAGGCCGAACAGCCGGACGTGGATTTCGTGCTGCGCGAAGGGGTGACGGGGATCCAGCTTGACGACCTGTCCGCCGGCCGGCTGGACATCGCGCTCGTCCGCCCGCCGGTCGTCGGCCGGCACTACGAATCCAGGATCGTGCTCAGCGAACCGCTGATCCTGGCGATTCCGGCGGACCACCCGCTGGCCGGCCTGCCCCATATCGACGCCCCGGCGCTGGCCGACGCGTCGATCATCGGCTATTCGCCGTTCGAAGCGCGGTACTTCCACGATCTGGTCAGCCGGCTGCTCCTCGACGAAGGCATGTGGCCCCGCTTCGTCCAGCATGTCAGCCAGATCCATTCGATCCTGGCGCTGGTGAGGACGGGGCTGGGCGTCGCGCTGGTGCCGATCGCCGCCCGGCAACTGCATTTCGAAGGCGTGGTCTACAGGCCGATCAGGACCCGGAATCCCCATCCGGTGGAACTGAGCATGGTCTGGCGCACCGATCTGGAGATACCGGCGGCGAAACGCGCGCTGGACATCATCCTCGCCTTCGCCGGGCGGAACCCGTGACGCCCGCCGCGATGGCATGCGTCAGACCGCCCGATCCTGACATACCTCGCGTATGTCTGTTGACATACGTCGCGTATGCACCGACATGTCGACATACGACGCGTATATCAATGCGATCCCGGGCAATGAGACCCGGGTAACTGGAGTGAACATGACCAAACGCGATATGATCTTCCCGGCCGGCCGTCAGGCGCTGTACGAGATCAACCGGTATTCGGCGGCGATCCGCTCGGGCGATCTCCTGTTCGTGTCGGGCCAGGTCGGCAGCCGCGAGGACGGCTCGCCCGAGCCGAACTTCGAAAGCCAGGTCCAGCTTGCCTTCGATAATCTCGCGGCCGTGCTGAAAGCCGCCGGCAGCACGTTTGACGACATCGTCGACGTAACCACCTTCCACACCGACCCCGAAAATCAGTTCGAGACCATCATGGCGGTCAAGAACCGGATCTTCGACAAGTCGCCCTATCCGAACTGGACCGCGGTGGGCGTGAACTGGCTGGCGGGCTTCGATTTCGAGATCAAGGTCATCGCGCGCCTTCCCCAGCCTGCCTGAACTCACTTCCCGAAGATCATGTTCGGGACGAACAGGACCGCCTGGGGGACGAAGATCAGCACGATCGTCACCAGCGCCACGGCGGCGAACAGATAGAGGGATTCCCTCGTATAGTCGCCGATGGAGCATTTCATGATCGAGCAGACGGCGTACATGGCCGCGCCCACGGGGGGCGTGAAGTTGCCGATCGTGGCGGCGACGATGAAGACGATGCCGAAATGCACCGGATCGCCCCCCAGTTCGCGGACCAGCGGCAGGAAGATCGGCGTCAGCATGATGATGAGGACCGTCGCGTCCACGAAGAAGCCGGCGGCGAGCATGAAGAGGGCGATCAGCACCGTCGCGGCGTAGAAATTCCCCGTCAGATCGACGATGAAGCCGGAGATCACTTCCGGCACCCGTTCCAGCACGATGCCGTAGCTGAAGATGGCGGAAAGCGCGATCAGGAACATGACGGAGCCGACATCGGTGAGGCTGCCTTCCAGCGCCTCCAGGAAATCCCGGCCCTTCAGTTCCCGATAGATGAGGACGCCGATGAAGATGGCGTAGAGGACGGCGAAGGCCCCGATCTCCGACGGGGTGAAGACCCCCATGCGCAGGCCGAACAGCAGGAAGACCGGGAACAGCAGCGCCCACAGCCCGCCGCGAAAGGCGCTCGCCACTTCCCGCACGCTCGGGCGCGTCTTGCGTTCGGGCTCATAGCCCCGCCGCCGCGCCGTCAGGACGATGGAGGCCGACAAGGCCGCCCACAGCAGAAGGGCCGGCGCGAATCCCGCAGCGAACAGCCGGCCGATCGAGACCTGCCCGATCGTGCCGTAGAGGATCATGCCGATCCCCGGCGGGATGATCGGGGTCAGCACCGCCCCGAAGGACAGCACGCCGGCGGCGAAGCCCTTGCTGAAGCCGCGCTTCACCATCTCGTCGCCCAGCATCCGCGACTGCATCGCCGCGTCGGCGATGGCCGATCCGGAGACGCCGCCCATCAGCCCGGCGAGCGCCAGTGACACCTGCGCCAGCCCGCCCCTCAGCCGCCCGGTCAGCACCGAGGCGAGGTCGAGAAGCCGTTCGGTGATGCCCGACCTGTTCATGAAATTGCCGGCGAGGATGAAGAGCGGCACCGCGAGCAGCGCGAAATTCTGTGTCTGGGAGACCGTCACCTGCACCGGAATGGTGAGCGGAAGTTCGGGATGCTGAAAGAAGAAGAGAACGCCTGAGATGCCGATGGCGAAGGCGACGGGCATCCCCATCAGCAGCAGGACGACGAAGGCGATGGCGACGATCGTCATGGGAACGGCCGCCCCAGCAGCCCGTCGCGCCGCAGCGCCTCCCTCACCTTCAGGACCGTCGTCACCAGCATGAGCGCCGCACCGACGGGAAGGCTCATGGTGACCCAGGAATAGCTGACATCGGGGATGCCCTGGAAGCTGCGCGCCCGGCTGACCCAGGACAGCACGATCCCGGTATGGATGAGGTAGCCGAGGAAGAGCACGATCAGCAAGTAGTTGATGTAGGCAAGCGCCCGCTGGACCTTCTCCGGCGCGCGGCCGGCCAGAAGGTCGATCGACATCAGGCCGTTCTTCCGCCACGCGACGTCGGCGCACAGGAAACAGCCCCAGGCGAAGAAGCAGGTCGAGAGGTCGATCGTCCAGTTGAGCGGGTGGCGCATCATCCGCGCCACCCCGCCCGTGAAGATCAATCCGACCATGAGGATGAGGAAGGTTCCGGCGAGGATCGCCTCCAGCTTCAGGAGATGGTCGTACAGTCTGCGCATCGATCCTCCCGGCCTTCCTTCTCGTCGGTCCCGTTACTTGCCGATCTCTTCCTGGACCTGGTTCTTCGCGTCAACCAGACCCAGCACCTCATAGGCCGCCTGACCCGCCTGCCTGAACGCCTCAAGGTCGACATCCTCGATCACGGTCATGCCCTGTTCGCGGACCTCCGCCTCGGCCTGATCCACCGCCTGCTGGACGATCTCAGAGGTTTCCTGGCCGGCCCTGCGGCATTCCTCGACCAGCGCCGTCTGGTAATCCTCCGGCAGGCCGTTGAACCATTCGCTGCTGACCACCTGGAAGTTGACCAGCAGGATGTGTCCCGTCTCGATCGCGTAGTCGAGAACCTCATAGAGATTGCCGGCGGTGATGTTGGGGTAGACCAGTTCCGCCCCGTCGATCGCCTGCTGCTGGAGCCCCGGATAGACATCGCCGAAATTCATCGCCACCGGCGACGCGCCGAGCGCCCGGATCGATTCCTGCCAGATCGGCGCCGGCGGCGTGCGGATGCGCAGCCCCTCCAGGTCCGCCGGCGTATGGACCTCCCGGTTGGTGAAGAAGTGCCGGAGCCCCTGGACCCAGTCGAAACAGACGACCTTGAGGCCGTGCTGTTCGGCCAGTTCCTGCTGCCATTCGATCATGGTGGGGGAGTCGGCGAGCGCGAAGGCCTCCTCCATCGTCTCCACGAAATAGGGGCCGTTGACGACGGCGATGCCGGGCACGTAGTTGCCCAGCCGCGCGGCGTCGGTGTTCTGCCCGATATTCGCGCCCTGGCGGATCTGCTCGATGATGTCCTCCTCCACGCCAAGCTGGGCGCTGTGGAAGACCTCGATCGTCAGGCCGCCGCCGGTCCGTTCCTCCACCCGCTCGGCCCATTTCAGGAATCCTTCATGGAAGGGCTCGCTGGGGCCCAGCACATGGTTGAAGCGCAGGACGAACTCCTCCTCCTGCGCATGGGCCGGCCCCAGGAAGGCGAACGCCGCCAGGCCCAGCGCCGCGCCGATGAGGGGAAGTCTTCTACTTATGTTTATCATGATGCCTCTCCTTTCGATTTCATGCGGTTTGCCGATCACGGACGCTCTCTTCCGGCGTCCTTGGGGGTGCGCTCACTGAAAGGCGGGTCGATCGCGAAGCGGGCGGCCAGCCGCTCGAACGCCGCGACCGTCGCGGGATCGAGGGGCACGCCGTCATGGACGCGCCGATCCGCCTCCGCCCATTCTCGGTCGCCGGGGGCCAGCACAATCGTCTCCGGCCGGGCCGGCGACCGGCGCAGCGCATCCAGATAGCGGCGCATGCCGTCCTGGAAGGTTTCGGCCTCCACCAGCGCGTCGGGACGGAGCGCCAGGACAAAGGCGCCGAGCCCGCGAGGGGTGCTGAAATCGGGCCCGCCCATGGGCGCGATCTCGACGCTGAGCTTCATGCCGGAAAGGAGGGCGCTGAAAATCTCCGCCAGCCCGGCGAGCCCCGCCCCCTTGTAGCCGAAGGCTCCGCCCAGCGGCGCCAGCATCTCCGCCCGCTCGGCATCCTCCGTATCGCTCCCGTCCGCCGCCGACGCGACGCCGGGTGGGAGAGGTGCGCGCAGGCTCTTGTTCAACTGGATGCGGTTAAAGGGGATAGCGCTGGTCGCCATGTCCAGCAGCCACGGACGGCCGCCGGCGACGGGAACCGCGCAGGCGATGGGGTTGGTGCCGTGGAAGCGCATCGCGCCGTCATGCAGCCGGACGAAGCTGTCGGAATTGCAGAAGGCGAGCCCGATGCAGCCTTTCTCCGCCGCCGCGACGGCGTAGGCCCCGGCCGGCCCGAAATGAGAGCTGTTGCGGATGGCGACCGCGCCCATCCCCATTTCCTCAGCCAGCGCGACCGCACGGTCCATCGCCTTGTAGGCGGCCAGCGCGCCATGGCCGTTATCGGCGTCCAGCGTCGCCAGCGCGCCGAAGGTCCGCACGATCCGCACGTCCGGGCGCGGGTTCACCCGGCCACCGGTCAGGACGGTGACGTAATGGTCGAGAAGGCGGACGCCATGGCTGTCCACCCCCAGCCGCGAGCCATGCATCATGGCCCGGACGGCGGCATCGGCGGTCGGCGCGTCGGCCCCGGCGGCGGCCAGCACGGCTTCGCAGAAATTCCCCAGATCCTCGATGCCGGCCCGGCGACCCGGCTGGCGGACGGCTTTCTCCGGCAGCGCGGTCATAGCGTCTGCCCCCCGTCGATGACGAAGAGCTGCCCCGTCGTGAAGGCGGATTCGTCGCCCGCAAGGTAGAGGGCGGCGGCCGCCATCTCCTCCACCGTGCCCAGCCGCCCCATGGGCTGGCGCGCGACGAAATCCCGCCGCGTCGCTTCGGGATCGGCCGTCGCCTGGATCCTCTCCTCCAGTGAGGGCGAATGGGTCGTGCCGGGGCAAAGGGCATTGCAGCGCACGGCCGACCGGATGAAATCCCGCGCGACCGCCTTGGTCAGACCGATCATCGCCGCCTTGCTGGCGCCGTAGGCGGCCCGGCCGGCGACGCCGGTGATGCTGGAAGCGACCGACGCGACGTTGATGATGGAGCCGGCGCGGCGTTCCGCCATGCCCGGCAGAACGGCGCGGATCAGCCGGAAGGGCGCGGTGACGTTCAGGTCGAAGCTTCGCGCCCAATCCTCGTCGCCGCATTCCAGCACCGTGCCGGAATGGACCCAGCCGGCGCAGTTGACCAGCACGTCCACCCTTCCCGCCTCCGCCACCGTCCGGGCGACGGCGTCGCCGTCCGTGACGTCGAGCGCGATCGGCGTCACGGACGGCGCGATCTCCGGCAGGTCGCGCATCTTGGAGAGGGTTCGGCTGGCGGCGATCACCTCAGCGCCCTCGCGGGCGAAGGCGAGCACGATCGCCCTGCCGATGCCCTGGCCCGCCCCCGTCACCAGGGCGCGCTTTCCGTGGAGCCGCTGATCCATGCCGCCGCGCATCCTCCTGTCCGTCGGCGCTTCGTCGTCGCCGTTATTGTCTTATGTGCACACTATTCAGTAAGATCGCTTCAGACACAATGGAAATGTGATGGGCGGGAGAGACGGGCTATCTTGCCCGGGCAAGCCGAAAGTCCGGCCACACCAGAGAAAGCTTGATGCCAGATCATCGTCAGGGAAGAACGCGGCCGGAGTCCGGGGCCGCGCCGAGGCTCTACCAGCGGGTGTTCGACATCGTCGCCGGCCAGATCGAGACGGGCGCGCTGCCCGACGGGACGAAGCTCCGGGAACTCACCCTCGCCACCCAGTTCGGGGTCAGCCGCGCGCCGGCGCGGCAGGCGCTGATGGAGCTGGAGCGGCAGGGGCTGGTCGAGAAGGCGGCCGGCCGGGGGTTCAGGGTGCGGTCGGCCCACCGGCCGGAATCGTCCGGCCCTCGGATCTCTCCGCCGAAGGAGGTCGATCTCCGGTTGCTGTCGTCATCGAGCTGGGAGCGAATCTACGGTGAGGTGGAGAGCGAGATCATCGCCCGCATCGCCTTCGCCGACTGGCGGGTCAACGAGGCGGAGCTTGCCCGCCACTACCGGGTCAGCCGGACGGTCACGCGGGATGTCGTCGGCCGGTTGCAGCAGCGGGGGCTGATCCGCAAGGACGACCGGTCGCGCTGGTACGCGCCCTCCCTGTCGCCCGACCATGTGGGCGAGCTTTACGAGCTGCGCTGGCTGCTGGAGCCGGTGGCCCTCGCCAAGGCCGCACCCAACGTACCGGCCAGCTTTCTCCAGGACATGCGCCGCAGCCTGGAATCCGCGATCGGCGACGGGGAAGGCATCGCCGGCTCGACGCTGGACCAGCTCGAGGAGGAGATGCACATGGCGCTGCTGGGCCATTGCGGCAACGGCACGCTGATGCAGGCGATCACGCTGCACCAGTCGCTGCTGATCGCCCACCGCTTCCTCTATCGCTGGACGCCCCGGCTGTTCAAGGCCGAGCCCTTCCTGCCCGAACATCTGGAGATCGTGGACAGGCTGGAGAGGGGCAGGATCGACAACGCGGCCGAGGCGCTGGAGCACCATCTGCGCGTCAGCCGAGACCGGGCCATCGCCCGCATCGACCTGATCGTCCGGGAGTTTCAGCCCGACGATCTGCCCTATCTGGAAAGACTGGAATCCGCCGCCTGAGACCGAAGCCCCGCGCCCAGCCTGTCGGACTGGCGCTCGATCAGCTCCGCCTTCCAGACTTCCCGCAGGGTGGCCGGGTCGGCGCCGGCGATGGCCTCGATCAGCAGTTCCGCCAGCCTTCGCCCGGCATCGGGAAGGGAGGCGTAGTAGGTGGTGATGGGCGGGTTATAGTAGGCGGTCATCGGCGTTCCATCGAAACCGATAACCGTCGCGTCCCGCCCGATCTCCCGCCCGCATTCGCGCAAGCCCGTTATCAGCCCCATGACGGAGAGCGCGTTGGCGCAGACATAGGCGGTCGGCGGATCGGCGATGCCACACAGATCGATCGCGGCGGCCCGACCGGCGCCGGCGCCCAGATCGTTGTAGTGGATCAGCGCGTCGTCGAACGGCAGCGCCCGTTCCGACAAAGCGCGGCGGTATCCCAGGACCCGATGGCCGGAATAGGTGTATTCGCGCGGCGGGTTGATGAGCGCGATCCGCCGGTGGCCCAGCCCGATCAGCCGAAGCGTCGCCTCATACCCGATCTCCTCATTGTCGATGTCCAGATAGGGGAACGGCGTGAACAATTCCGTTCGCCCGAAGGCGACGAAGGGGAACTTCTTCTCGATCAGGTATTTCGCCCGCTCGTCCTGCGGCTTGGTGCGGGTGAAGATCAGCCCGTCGGCCATCTGGGCCTCGACCACGTTCCGGATATGGCCCATCTCCTCGTCCCCCGGGAGCTGGGGCAGCACGGTCAGGCTGTATTGCGTCTCCTGAAGGGCCATCATGATGCCCTCGATCAGGGCGACGAAGCCGATATCGCCCAGATCGCCGATCGTCGGCACCGGCAGGATGGCGCAGATGCGGCTGGTCCGGCCGGTGCGGAGGCTGATGCCGCGCAGATTGGGGCGGTAGCCGACCAGCCGCGCCCGCTCCTTCACCAGCTCGATCGTCTCTGGGCTGACGTCGTCGCCATCCTTCAGCGCACGCGAAACGGTGGTGACGGAAAGGCCTAGCTGCCGGGCGAGGGTCTTGAGGGTGGGTCGGGACATCGATGATCACGCTTGCGCCGTTCAGGCGATTGTGTGGGTCTTTCTCACGTTATTAGCACCTTCCGGACGCGAGACCGCCAGCTTCCGGGCCGCCTACACCGCGGCGGCCTTCGCCAGCAGCGAACCGGACAGGCCGGAGAAGACCTCCTCCCCCTGCCCCGTAGCGATGGCGGCCGGCCGGTCGCAGGCGCTATCGATGACGATGTGGCGACCCTCGACCGACGATCTCTCGAACGCCTCCAGCACCTCAAGCACGTGGAGGGCAAGATCAGCGTTGGCGCGATGGGGCCGGCCCTGGCGGATCGCCCATGCCATATCGACGACGCCGATCGCGCGGTAGTCCGCGACCTTCTGGCCGTTATTGTCCCGGTTGGGGAGGCCGAAGGGATGGGCGGAGATATCCCTGTCCTCCCAGCCGCCGCCCCGGACCGAGACCCTGGGCGTCCCGCCGAAGAAGTTCGGGTCGGGGACCAGCATCGATCCTTCCGTTCCGTAGATCTCGATCGGGTTGCGGCCGTGGGTCCACACGTCCCAACTCGCCGACAGGCTGACCGTCGCGCCGTTGGCGAAATCCAGCACGCCATGGACGCTGGTCGGCACCTCGACCTCGATCTCCGCGCCATGGAGCGGCTGGCTGGTCACGGTCCGGCGCGGGAAGGCGGCCGATGCGCTGGCGACCACCCGCCGGACAGGCCCGTAGAGATTGACCAGCTCCGTCACATAATAGGGTCCGACATCCAGCATCGGGCCACCGCCGCGCTTGAAGAAAAATTCGGGATTGGGATGCCAATGCTCCATGCCCCGCGACATCACGCAGACGGCGCCGCCCACCGGCCGACCGATGACGCCGTCATCCAGCAGCTTCCGCGCCGCCTGGTGCGCACCGCCCATGAAGGTGTCCGGCGCGCAGCCCAGGCGGACGCCATGTTCGGCCGCCGCCGCCATGAGGCCCCGCGCCTCCTCCGCCGTCACCGCGAAGGGCTTTTCGGAATAGACGTGCTTCCCGGCGCTCGCCGCCTCGATCCCGATCGCCGCGTGGGAAAGGGGAACGGTGAGATTGACGACGAGGTCGATCTCCGGGTCGGCCAGCAGCCGGTCGAAAGGCACCGACTGGACGCCGTACTTCGCCGCCTGCGCCTTCGCGACTTCCTCGCGAAGGTCGGCGCACGCCTTGACCTTCAATATGTCGAACCGGCGCGCGCCCTGGAAATAGGCGTCGCTGATATTGCCGCAGCCGATGACGCCGACGGTGATGGGATCCATGATTCCGCCTCGGAATTTCTGATGCTTGGACTATCGAATGGGTCAGGCCGCGAGGGCGCGGAGCGCGGCGAAGCTTCGTTCGGCGAAGCGTTCAAACCTTTGCGGGTTGTCGTGCTCCACCACCATCCACTCCGCGCCGGCCTCGCGGCACGCGCGCCAGAAGGAGTCCCAGGGCAGGACGCCGTCGCCGACATCGGCCCAGCCATCCTCCTCAACATTCTCCCCTTCCGGGGCCATGTCCTTGACGTGGCAGGAGACGATGCGGTCGCCATGGCGGCCGATCCACCAATCGAGATCGCCGCCGCCCCGAACCAGCCAGGCGACATCGACCTGCCAGCGGAGCGGCGTTCCCTCCGCGCCGTCGAACAGGTGTTCCAGCGCACTCCGCCCGTCCTCGAGGACCGCCAGTTCCCAATCGTGATTGTGATAGGCGACGGTCAGGCCGGAATCGGCGAGGCGGCGGGCGATGCCACCCAACTCCGCCCCGACCCGCCGCCAATGACCGGCATCGCCCTTCCTTTCTTCTTCCGGAAGGGCCGGCATGACGATCTGCCGAAGGCCGATCTCATGCGCCACGGCGACGATCCATTCCGGCCGTTCCCGCAGCGCCGCCATCGAGAAATGTCCGGTGGGGGCGGCCAACCCCCTATCGTCCAGCAACCGCCGGGTTCCCGCCGCGTCGTCGTAATGGGGCATGATGGTCTCGACATGCCGGTAGCCGATCCCGGCCAGGAGATCGAGCTGCGCCGGCAGGTCGCGATAGCGTCGCAGGCTGTAGAGCTGGAACGACAGGATGTCGACGGGGTTCATGGGATCATCTTTCTCTTAGGATCAGAGCCGTTCTTCGGTCGTCTGGCAGAAGACGGAGGATTTGCGCAGGTCGAAGGCCAGCTTCTGGTCCGGCTCCAGCGAGCGGGCCCGCTCCGGGACGAGGCGCACCGCGATCTGCCGGCCGCCGAAATCGAACCAGCCCAGAGAATCCGCGCCCATCGGCTCCGTCATGACCGGCGCCGCCGACTGCACATACCGGCCGTCGGCCCCATCGGCAGGGGCGATATGTTCCGGCCGGACGCCGAGGATCGCCTTCATCCCGTCCTCGACAGGCCGGGAGAACACATCGTCATGGAGCGGCAGGTCGTGGCCCTCCACCTCCGCGACCACGCCGCCGTCCCGCTGGCGGAGCGTGGCGGGCAGGAAGTTCATGGCCGGGGAGCCGATGAACCCTGCCACGAAAAGCGTCTGCGGACGGTCGTAGAGCTCCTGCGGTTCGGCGTACTGTTCGATCCGTCCCTGGCGCATTACGGCGATCCGCGTCGCCATGGTCATCGCCTCGATCTGATCGTGGGTGACATAGATCGCCGTCATGCCCAGCCGGTCGTGCAGCTTCTTGATCTCCACCCTCATCTCGACGCGCAGCTTGGCGTCCAGGTTGGATAGCGGCTCATCGAAGAGGAAGATGCCGGCTTCCCGGACCAGCGCCCGGCCGATGGCGACCCGCTGGCGCTGGCCGCCGGAAAGCTGGCTGGGCCTGCGATCCAGCAGATCGTCGATCTGCAGGAGATCCGCCGCGCGCGTGACGCGCCGGTCGATCTCGTCCCGCTGGACCTTGTTCATGCGCAGCCCGAAGGACAGGTTCTCGCGCACCGTCATGGTCGGGTAGAGCGCGTAGGACTGGAAGACCATCGCGATCCCGCGATCCTTCGGCTCCAGATCGGTCACGTCGCGCCCGCCGATCTCGATCGTGCCGGACGTGATGTCGTCCAGGCCGGCGATGGCGCTCAGGAGCGTCGACTTTCCGCAGCCGGACGGGCCCAGCAGGACAGTGAAATCTCCGGGTTCGACCTCAAGGGAAAGATCCTTCAGCACCTGAAGCTGGCCGTAGCGCTTGTCGACCTGGCGGATGCGGACACCCTGCATTGCGATCAGCCTTTCACAGCGCCCGCGGTGATGCCGCGGACGAAATATTTGCCGGAGAGGAAGTAGACGACGAGCGGCGGGATCGCGGTCAGCATGGTCGCGGCCATGTTGACGTTGTAGGCGCGCTGCCCGAACGTCGTGTTGACGATGTTGTTGAGCTGGACGGTCATCGGCAGGTTCTCCCGCCCCGCGAAGATCAGGCCGAGCAGGTAGTCGTTCCAGATGCCGGTGACCTGGAGGATGACGGCCGCGACGATGATCGCCGGCGACATCGGCAGCATGATCCTGAAGAAGATCGTGAAGAACCCGCCGCCATCAACCCGCGCCGCTTTCACGATCTCCACCGGAATGCCGGCGTAGAAGTTCCGGAAGATGAGGGTGAGGATCGGCAGGCCGAAGATGACATGGATCAGGATGACGCCCGGCAGGGTGCTGTAGAGGCCCAGCACGCTGGATATCCGGACCAGCGGCAGCAAGATCACCTGATAAGGGATGAAGGCGCCCAGCATCAGCAGGGTGAGGATCAGGTTCGCGCCCCGGAACCGCCAGAGCGAGAGTGCGTAGCCGTTGAGCGCGCCCAGCAGCACCGACAGCACGACGCTTGGGATCATGATCTGCATGGAGTTCCAGAAGCCGACCTGGATGCCTTCGCAGAAAACGCCGGTGCAGGCGGAACTCCAGGCCGTGACCCAGGGTTCGAAATTGAGCCCCTGGGGCAGCGAGAAGATGGAGCCGTACCTGATCTCCTCCATCGTCTTGAGCGACGTGATCAGCATGATGTAGAGCGGCGTCGCGAAGAACAGCGCCGTGCTGACCAGGAACAGGTAGATGCCGATGCGGGCCGGCTTCAGCCGGCGCTTGCGCCGCGCCGGCGCGGCCGGGCGCGCCATGATCGTAGCGTCGGTCACCGCCCCTTCCTCCCGAAGCCGAGATAGAGATAGGGCGCCAGCGCGGCGGCCACAGTGACCAGCATGATCACCGCCGCAGCGGAGGCGAGGCCGAGATTGGCCCTCTGGAAGGTGAAGTCGACCACGAACTTTGCCGGCAGGTCGCTGGCGTTGCCCGGCCCGCCATTGGTCATGGCGACGACAAGGTCGTAGCTCTTCACCACCGCGATCGCCAGGATGACGACGCAGGTCATGACCGTGGGGCGGAGCATCGGCAGGATGACGTGCCAGTAGACGCGGGCCGGATGGATGCCCTCGATCCGCGTGGCGCGCCAGATCTCGGCATCTATCCCGCGCAGGCCGGCCAGCATCAGCGCCATGATTAGCCCCGACGCCTGCCAGACCGCCGCGATGACCAGCGTGTAGATCGCCATCTCCCGATCGACGATCCAGTCGAAGGTGAAGTTTTCGAAGCCCAGGTCGCGCATCAGGTCCTGGATGCCCAGCGTGGGGTTCAGGAGCCACTGCCAGACCAGCCCCGTCACCACGAAGGACATCGCGAGCGGATAGAGGAAGATGGTGCGGAACGCCCCCTCCAGCCGGACGCGCTGATCGACGGCGACGGCGAGCCCGAAGCCGAGGACGAGCGATATCCCGATGAACAGGCCGCCAAAGACGAACATGTTGGTGAAGGCGATGGCCCAGCGGCGGGTGTCGAACAGCCGCGAATACTGGTCGAACCCGACGAACTCGTAGCTGGGCAGCATCCCGGACGCGGTCATGGAGATGTAGATCGTCCAGAGGATGCAGCCATAGAAGCACACGGCCATGACCACGACCGTCGGGGCCACCGTCGCCTTGGCCGGCAGGTTGCGGAACCGGAAATGGCTGCGTGCGGTCGGCATGGTACTCGCTCCCCTATCGAAAAGACTCCCTCCACCCATCGAACGGCGGACCCGCCGATGGGTGGAGGGGAGTTTGCGCTACAGGGAGGAGATCGCGTCGGCCAGCATGGCCGCCGCCTCTTCAGCCGGCATGTCCGGCGTGTTCCAGAACTGGGTGAGGACGTCGTTGAGCGCGCCTTCCAGGTCGCCGCTCAGCGCAAGAGCCGGGTTGGGCAGATGGTGTGCCGGATCGGCCAGGATCTCCATCGCCTGCTGGGAGCAGATATCCATGCCCTCCAGCGAGACGTCCTGTCGGACCGGAACGGAACCCTTGACCTCGTTGAAGCGGACCTGGACCTCGGGGTCGAGCATCACGTCAGCCAGCATGTGCTGCGCCTCGATCTGGGCCGGATCGTCGGTCTTCGGGAAAGCGAACACGTCAACCACCAGGATGTAGGAATCCTCGTTGCCGGGGGCCATGGCGCACCCGAAATCCTCGCCGGCGGTCATGCCCGCGGCCTCGAACTCTCCCTTCGCCCAGTCGCCCATGATCTGCATCCCGGCCTGGCCGGTCAGCACCAGATTGGTCGCGTCGTTCCAGTTCCGTCCGGGGCTGCCTTCGTCGACATAGGCGCGCAGGCGGCCCATCGTCTCCAGCACCGCCAGCATCTCCGGGCTGGACGCGGCCTCCGGGTCGCGGTCCTCATAGACGCGGCGGTAGAGATCGTTCCCGCCGACGCCGGCCAGAACCGCGCCGAACAGAAGCTGTTCCTGCCAGGGCTGCCCGCCCAGCGCCAGCGGGATGAAGCCGGCTTCGCGGATCTTGTCGGCGGCTACGAAGAATTCGTCCCAGGTTCGCGGCACTTCGGCGCCCGCTTCCTCGAACACGGCGGGGCTGTACCACATCCAGTTGGCGCCGTGGATGTTGACCGGCGCGGCGACGAACTTCCCTTCGTAGGTCGCGCGCTCGACGACGATCGGCGGCAGCACGTCGGCCCAGCCTTCCCGCACCGCCACCTCGTCGATGTCGTTCAGCACGCCCTGCTGCGCCAGGTTCAGGATGTCGACGCCGATGTTCCATTGCATCGCCGTCGGCGGGTCGCCGCCAAGGATCCGGCTCAACGCCAGCCCCTGCGCCGCGTCGCCGCTGACCACTGCGCTGTCGATCCAGGTTCCGCCTCGTTCCTCGAACGCATCGACGAAGACGCCGATCGCTTCGGATTCACTGCCGGAAGTCCACCAGTGGATGACCTCCGCCTCCTGGGCCGATGCGCCGGCCGCGGTCAGGCCGGCGGCTCCGCAGGCGGCGAGGATGGTTGCGCGGGAACAAAACTTCATGGTCCGTCTCCTCCGATGGTTGATCGGCCTTGAATGGCCGCTTCTCCCGATCGCCGCAGCGGCGTCGACGCTCTTACCGTAACGTTACGGTAGCAAGAACAGAGCGCCGCCTGTCAACAATTTTTTGATTACCCGTAACGTTTCGGATTTGAACCAAACGCCTGCTTCGCGGCTTTTCCCGCCGCGAGAAAAGTCAGAGGGAGGCTTCCACCGCCCTCTTCGCGCCGTCGGCATAGAGCCGCTTGAGCGCGGCCGTCACCGGGCCGGTGAAGTGGGGGTCGGCGGGCAGGTCGGAGCCGAAGACCTCGCGGACCCTGAGCAGCGCCGGGGCAAGCCGGTCGGCGTCCGGGCCGACCGATCGGGTGATTTCGCGCAGACGAGCGGCCATCGGGTCGCGGACGTCGATCTCATGGCCCGCCTCGTCCACGCCGGTGACATAGCGCATCCAGGCCGCGACGCCGAGCGCCAACCGGTCGATCGGCGCGCCGGCCTTCAGCCGGTCCCGGACGGTGGCGAGAAGGCGCTGCGGCAGTTTCTGGGAGCCGTCCATGGCGATCTGCCATGTCCGGTGCTTCAGCGCGAGATTCCCGAACCGTTCCAGAAGGGCGCGCTTGTACGCCGTCACGTCCGCGCCCGGCGGTACCGCGAGGGTCGGCGTCACCTCCTCATCCATGAAGCCGCCGACCAGCCGGGCGAAGCCGGGATCGGCGATGGTTTCCGCGATCGTCTCGAATCCGGCCAGGTAGCCGAGATAGGCCATCAGCGAATGGCTGCCGTTCAGCAGCCGGAGCTTCATATGCTCGTAGGGCTCGACATCGGCGACGAACTCAGCCCCCGCCTCGTCCCAGGTCGGCCGGCCGACGGCGAAGCGATCCTCGATCACCCATTGGGTGAAGGGCTCCGTCACCACGGGCCAGGCGTCGGAGAGGCCGGTCGCCGCGGCGATCTCCGCCCGGTCGGACTCCGTCGTCGCCGGCACGATGCGGTCGACCATAGTCGACGGGCACAGCGCCTCCGCCTCCACATAAGCGCCCAGATCGGGATCGCGCAGGTGGGCGAAACGGTCGATGACCTTCTTCGCCACGCGCCCGTTGGAGGGGAGGTTGTCGCAGGTGAGCACCGTGAAGGGCGCTATGCCGGCTTCGCGGCGGCGGCGCAGCGCCTCCACGATGAAGCCGGGCGCGGAGGCCGGGGCGGAGGGGTTGGCCAGGTCACGGACGATGTCGGGGTGGTCCTCGTTCAGTTCCCCCGTCGCAGGGTCGTGGCAATAGCCCTTCTCCGTGACCGTCAGGGAGACGATCCGAACCCTCGGCTCCGACATGCGGGCGAGGAGCGCCTGGGGGTCCTCCGGCGCGACTAGCACCTGGCCGATGGACCCCACGACCCGCAGTGCCTCCCCTTCGCCCGACCGGACGGCGAGCGTGTAGAGGCCGTCCTGTGGCCCCAGCGCGTCGCGCGTGCCGGCGCTGCGCAGGCTCGCCCCCACGATGCCCCAGCCGGGGTCGTGGCGGAGAATGTCGTCGGTATAGACCGCCTGATGGGCGCGGTGGAACGCGCCGATGCCAAGATGGACGATCCCGGCGGTCACCGACCGCCGGTCGTATGAAGGCCGGCGGATCGAAGCCGGCAGCGCGGAGAGGGCGGCGTCGTTGAGGCGCAAGACGAAGACTCCTCAGCTACGCTGCTGCTTGCCGCGGGTGACCATCTGCGTCGGGTTGACGAAGCGCAGCGCGATCAGCAGCCAGACGAGGGTCGTCGCCATGTAGATGACCGCCATGGCGTCGATCGACTGTACCGCCCGCACGCCGGCCGCGAACACCGAATAGTAGAGCGCGACGACGAGCGTCTGGCTGGTCGGCCCCGCCGTCAGGAAGGTCAGCTCGAACATCGCCAGCGTCCGGACCAGCACCAGCAGCAGCGCCGCCAGGATGCCCGGCAGCAGCAGCGGCAGCAGCACATGGATGAAAAGCTGGAAGGTGTTGGCCCCGAACACCCGGGCCGCCGCCTCGATCTTGGGATCGATCTGCTCGATGAACGGGATCATCACCAGGATGACGAAGGGCACGGTGGGCACCAGATTGGCCAGCACGACGCCCCAGAAGGTGCCGCCGAACCCGGTCTGGTAGAGCACGGTCGCCAGCGGGATGCCGAAAGTGATCGGCGGGACCAGCAGCGGCAGCAGGAACAGAAGCAGCACAATCCGTTTGCCGGGAAAATCGCGGCGCGCCAGCGCATAGGCCGCCGTCACGCCCAGAACGCCCGACAGGAGCACCACGACGAAGACGATCTGGAAGGTGACGATCAGCACCTGGTCAAGCTGGAATTCGTCCCAGGCGGAGAAGTACCAGCGCATGGTGGCGCCGGCCGGAAGCCAGGTGTCGAACCAGCGGGTCGCGAAGGAGCTGGTGATCACTGTTCCGATCATCGCGAAGAGGTTCAGCACGAAGAAGCCGACCAGCACCCAGACGGCGGTGGACCAGAGCTTGGAGAGGATGGTGGTGTCGCGGATCATCGTCTCACCCTTTCCCGCCGGCGCTGGGCCCGCGATAGAACAGCCGGCGCGAGGACAGGAGCGCGACGACGATGCCGAGTTGCACGAACGCCATGATCATCGCGATGGCCGAGGCCATGGAGTAGTCGTACTGCTCGAATGCGGCCTGATAGGCGGCGATCGAGATGACGCGCGTCGGCCCCGATGGCGCGCCCAGGAGGATCGCCGACGGGAAGACCGCGAAGGCCTGGACGAAGGACAGGCAGAAGGTGATGGCCAGCCCCGGCGCCAGCAGCGGCAGGAAGATATGGCGGAACCGCCGCGCCGCCCCCGCCCCCAGCGTCGCGGCGGCGTTTTCCAGCGCCGGGTCGATGCCGGTGACGTAGGACAGCGTCAAGAGGAAGGTGAAGGGAAAGCCGGTGATGATGAGGGACGCGAACACGCCCCAGTAATTATGGATGAGCTGGACCGGATCCTCGACCAGGCCGAGCAGGAGGAGGGTGCGGTTGAACCAGCCCTGCGGACCCAGATAGTTCAGCAGCCCCTCGGCCACCAGCACGGTGCCCAGCGTGATCGGCAGGACGAGGATCGCCGTCAGGATGCGCTGGCGGCGCATCAGCCGCACCCGGAAGGCGACCGGGATCGAGATCAGGAGGTTCAGCAGCGTGACAGGCACGGCGAGCCACAGCGTCTTGCCGATCGTCTCATAGAGGAAGGGGTCGGAAAAGAAGACCCGGTAGTTGGCGAGCCAGTCCCCTTCCTTCGGGGTGAAGGAGAGCATGAGCCCGTAGAGGAACGGGTAGATGAAGAGCGCGACCAGGAAGATAGCCGCCGGCAGGACGAGCAGAGTCACCCCGTCGATGCCGCGCGCCGCCAGCTTCTGGCGAAGGCTGCGACCGGCGGCCGGCGGGGCGTGGAGCGTCGCCTCGACGGTCATGCCGCGACCTCTTGCCGGTCGCGTCCGGCGTCGTCGTCGGCATAGACCAGCACCCTGTCCTCGGCCGCGTTCAGATGAACGGTCGCACCCGGCTCCAGCAGTTCATGGGAGCGGAAGACAAGCTCCATGCCGTCTGCCGTCCGCGCCATGCCGACGAATTCCCGTCCGCGATATTCGATCGTCTCCACCGACGCGGTCAGGGCGTGCTCGCCCGCCGGCCCCGCCATCAGATCGTCGGGGCGGAGCGCGATGATCGCCGGCGCGCCGTCGGACACCGGCTCCCGCGCCAGCCCGGTGATCGGGACGCCGTTCACCGAGACGGTGGCGCGATCGCCGTTCCGTCCCGCGACGATCCCGGAAAGCCGGTTCCGGAACCCCATGAATTCGGCGACATCGAGATGGGCCGGCGTGTCGTACAGCTCCTTCGGCGCTCCAACCTGCCTGATCTCCCCGTCGCGCAACACGACGATGCGGTCGGCCAGCGACAGAGCCTCGTCCTGATCGTGGGTTACGTAGATCGTGGTCGCGCCCAGCTCGTCATGGATGCGCCTGATCTCCGCCCGCATCTCCAGCCGCAGCTTGGCGTCCAGGTTCGACAGCGGTTCGTCCATCAGCACCAGCGGCGGTTCGATGACGATGGCCCGCGCGATGGCGACGCGCTGCTGCTGGCCGCCCGAAAGCTGGCCCGGCAGCTTGTCGGCATGGCCCTCCAGCCGGACGAGCCGGATCGCCTCCTCGACCCTCGTCTCGATCTCCGCCTTGGGCGTACCGCGCATCTTCAGCCCGAAGGCGATGTTCTTCCGGGCGTTCATATGGGGGAAGAGCGCGTAGTTCTGGAACACCATCCCGAACCCGCGATCCTCCGGCCGCAGCCCGTCTATGCGGCGGTCGTCCAGCCAGATGCTGCCGCCGGTGGTGGGGAGAAGCCCCGCGATGCAGTTCAGCGCGGTCGACTTGCCGCAGCCCGAGGGGCCAAGCAGCGCGATGAACTCGCGCCGCCGGATGGACAGGCTTACCTCGTGCAGGGCATTGAGCGCGCCGAAGGAGCGGCTCAGCCGGTCGAGCCTCACCTCCTCGAAACGCGGATGTTCGATCGGCATCGCGGGGGCTCCCGTTCCTTAGCGTCTACTATTGCTGCGCGGCGCCGACTTCCTCGTCCCACTTGCGGAAAGCGACGACGAGTTGGGCGGGTTCGAGCGGCGTTTCGACCGGATTGTTGGCGATCCAGTCCTCATATTCCGGCCGCCCGAACTCCTCGATCGCGGCCTGGCTTTCCGGCGGGGCCATGTCGAGCGTCACGCCGGCGACGGCAGGGCCGGGATAGAAATAGCCCTCGTCATAGGTGTAGGCCTGCGCTTCCGGCGTCAGCAGGTAGCGCATGAGGTCCAGCACCACGGCCATCTTGCCGTCCGGCAGCCCCTTCGGCACGACCATGTAGTGCGCGTCGGCGACCCAGTGGAAACCTTCCAGCGCCGCGACCTTCGCCTCCTTCGGCACGACGCCGAGGACGCGCGGGTTGATGTCCCAGCCGGTGGTCGTCGCGACCATGTCGCGCGACCCTTCGCCCAGTTCCTTCATCGTCGCGGTGGTGCCGGTCGGATAGTACTCGATATACTGCCCCAGCTCCTTCAGGTAGGCCCAGGTGTTGGACCAGCCATTCTCGGGATCCTTCGGGTCGGAATCGCCCAGAAGGTAGGGCAGCCCCATGATGAAGGTGCGCCCCGGCCCGGAATTGGCCGGCCGGGCGTACATGAAGCGGTTCGGGTTCTGCCGCGCCCAGTCCAGCAGTTCCTGCGCCGTCTTGGGCGGGGTCGCCACCCGGTCGGGCATGTATTCCAGCAGCGGGCCGGAAGGGTAGTAGGTCACGACGACGCCGTAGCCCTGCGACAGCCCCTGCATGTCGTGGGCGGCCGGAAGGTATATCTCCTCCAGGTTCGGCAGTTCGTCCTGATGGCCGGGCAGAAGTTCCACCCACAGATCCTGCTCGATCCCGGCCGACAGCGCGTCCGTGCCCGTCAGCACCAGGTCGATATCCAGCCGTCCCGCCCCCTGCTGGGCCATGATCTTGCCCGGCAGTTCGGGCGCAGGGGCCTTGGTGAAGGTTACCCGCGACACAAGCTCGGGATGGGCCTCGGCATAATTCTCGATCGCCGGCTGGGTCAACGCCAGATTGCCGGCGACGTCGATGATGTTGAGCGCCACCGCCTCGTCGGGAAGGGCGAGCTGGGCGAAGGCGGCCTTGCCGCCGAGCGTGGCGAACCCGACCGTCCCGGCCGTGCCGGCGACGAAGCCCCTGCGCGATATCCGATAAAGCTTTTTCATCGTTTTCCTCCCTTGTTGTTGCCCGTGTCCGGCCGCCGGATGCGGCAGGCTCACAGCTTGTAGGTCTCCTTGGCGAGTCTGTAGGCGAGGTCGCCCGCCACCTCGTGCGCCTCGTCCTCGTCCAGCCGGCGGGCGACCACGAGATCGGCGAGGAAGGCGCAGTCGACGCGCCTTGCGACATCGTGGCGGGCGGGAATGGAAAGATAAGCGCGCGTATCGTCGTTGAAGCCGACCGTGTTGTAGAAGCCCGCCGTCTCCGTCGTCAGTTCGCGGAAGCGGCGCATGCCGTCGGGGCTGTCGAAGAACCACCAGGCCGGTCCCAGCCGGAGGCACGGATAGTGCCCGGCCAGCGGCGCCAGTTCCCGCGAATAGCTGGTTTCGTCGAGCGTGAAGAGGATCAGCGTGAAGCCGCGGTCGTTGCCGAACCGGTCGAGCAGCGGCTTCAAAGCGTGGACATAGTCCGTCCGCATCGGGATGTCGGCGCCCATATCCCGCCCGAACCGGGCGAAGAGGCCGCCATTATGGTTGCGGAAGGAACCCGGATGGATCTGCATGACCATCCCGTCCTCGACGCTCATGGCCGCCATCTCGGTCAGCATCTGGGCGCGGAAAAGCTCGGCCTCCGCCGCATTGGCGCCGCCGCCCAGCACCTTCGCGAACAGGGCTTCGGCTTCCCGCGGCGACAGATTGGCGGTCGCGGCGCTGGGATGGCCATGATCGGTGGAGGTCGCCCCCCGCTCCCGGAAATAGGCGCGCCGCCGGCGATGGGCCTCCAGATAGCCCGCCCAGGAGAGCGTGTCGCAGCCCGTGATCTCGCCGAACCGCTCCACATTGGCGCAGAAGCCCTCGAATTCCGGGTCGATGACGGGGTCTGGGCGATAGGCGGTGACGATTCGGCCCTTCCAGCCGGACCGGCGGATCGCATCATGGTGGGCTAGCGGGTCGAGCGGGCTTTCGGTGGTCGCGATCGCCTCGATATTGAACCGCTCGAAGAGGGCGCGCGGCCGGAATTCCGGCTGGGCCAGGCATTCGGCGATCCGATCGTAATAGGCGTCGGCGTTTTCGGCGGACAGCCGCTCCTCGAACCCGAAGAGGGTCGCGAAGGCGTGGTCGAGCCACATCCGCGTGGGCGTGCCGCGGAACAGATAATAGTGGCGCGCGAAGAGCCGCCACACCGCCCTGGGATCGGCGGCAGGCGCGCCGCCATCCCTGGACGCGATGCCCAGATCCTCCAGCCGGACGCCCTGGCTGTGGAGCATCCGAAAGATGTAGTGGTCGGGGATGACGAAGAGCCGCGCCGGATCGGGAAACGGCTCGTCCCCCGCATACCAGGCGGGATCGGTATGGCCATGGGGAGAGACGATCGGCAGGCCCTTGACCCCGTCATAGAGCCGGCGCGCGACGGCGCGGGCCGACGGGTCGGCGGGGAACAGCCGGTCGTCATCGATCAGCATTGGCGTCGCTTCTCCCTGGGGCGTCTTTTTCGCGACGACGGCCGTTTCGCGCCGTCATTCATATATGCAATACCAGACTAGTATGGTAGAAGACAAGATATGAAGACAGTTTTCGCCATCGATCCGGCCAACAATTCCGAATCCATCGCCCGTCAGGTCGTCCGGCTGCTGCGTCACGCCATCGTGACCAACCGCATCCAGCCGGGCGAGATGCTGTCGGAGCAGGAGGTGGCGACCCGCTTCGGGATCAGCCGCTCCCCCATCCGGGAAGCGTTCATCAAGCTGGGCGAGGTCGGGCTGGTCCGCATCCTGCCGCAGCGGGGGACGCTGGTCGTGAAGATTTCCCGCGCCGCGGTGGAGGATGCCCGCTTCATCCGTGAGGCCATCGAATCCGCCGTCGTCCGGGAGGCGGCGATCCGGGGCGACGCGCGGATCCTCGCCCTTCTCACCGACAATTTGACCCGCCAGCGACGCGCGGCGCGGGCCAAGGACGGCGAGGCGTCGTTCGATCTGGACGAGGAGTTCCACCGGCTGATGGCGATCGCCGCCGGCAGGCCGGCCGCCTGGCGGACGGTGGAGGATCTGAAGCCGCAGATGGACCGGGTGCGGTTCCTCAGCATGGCCGACGCCACGCCGATGGACGTCATCGTCGCCCAGCACGCCGCGATCATGGAGGCGGTGAAGGCGGGCGACCCCGACCGGGCGGAGAGCGCCATGCGCGATCACCTGACGGAGATCCTGCGCACCCTGCCGGACATCGCGGCAAGCCACCCCGAACTGTTCGAGCCGGCCCTGCCGGACGCCATGTCAGCCTGAAGCACCAACCGTCGAGGCAGATCGCAAGATGAAGATTACGGGAGTCAAGGTCATCGTCACCTGCCCGGGCCGGAACTTCGTCACTCTCAAGATTGAGACGGATGAGGGGCTCTACGGCATCGGCGACGCGACGCTGAACGGGCGGGAGAAGGCGGTTGTCGCCTATCTGGCCGACCATGTCGTCCCGTGCCTGATCGGCCGCGACCCGCACCGGATAGAGGATATCTGGCAGTATCTGGCCAAGGGCGCCTATTGGCGACGCGGGCCGGTGACCATGGCGGCGATCGCGGCGGTCGATACCGCACTGTGGGACATCAAGGCCAAGACGGCCGGCCTGCCGCTCTATCAGCTTCTGGGCGGCAAGAGCCGCGCGGGCGTCATGGTTTACGGCCACGCCAACGGCAAGGACATAGAGGAGACGGTCGACGCCGTCGGCCAGTATCTCGAACTGGGCTACAAGGCCGTCCGCGCCCAGTCCGGCGTTCCGGGGCTGGACACCGCCTACGGAATCGCGCGCGGCGATCTCTATTACGAGCCAGCGACCAAGGGCCTGCCGGAAGAGCAGGTCTGGTCGACGGAGAAATACCTCGATTTCGCGCCGAAGCTGTTCGACGCGCTGCGCGAGAAGCATGGCTTCGATTTCCATCTCCTCCACGACGTCCACCACCGGTTGACGCCGATCGAGGCGGCGCGGCTGGGAAAGAGCCTGGAGCCCCACCGGCTGTTCTGGATCGAGGATCCGACGCCGGCGGAGAACCAGGACGGGCTGAAGCTGATACGCCAGCACACGGTCACGCCGATCGCCGTCGGCGAGGTCTTCAACTCGATCCATGATTGCCGTGGGCTGATCGAAAACCAGCTCATCGACTATATTCGCGCCACCGTGGTCCATGCCGGCGGCATCACGCAGTTGAGAAAGATCGCCGCGCTGGCCGAGCTTTACCAGGTGCGCACCGGCTGCCACGGCGCGACGGACCTTTCGCCCGTCTGCATGGGCGCGGCCCTGCATTTCGATCTCTGGGTCCCGAATTTCGGCATCCAGGAATATATGCGCCATACTGAGGAAACGGACGCCGTCTTCCCCCATGCCTACAGCTTCGCGGACGGGTTCCTTCACCCCGGAGAGACGCCCGGCCATGGCGTGGACATAGACGAGGAACTTGCGGCGAAATATCCCTACGATCCCGCCTACCTGCCTGTGGCGCGCCTCCAGGACGGGACGATGTGGAGCTGGTGATCCGTTCGGCCTCCGGCGGAGGCCATAAGGATCGGGAGTGAATGACATGACCGCCAACCCGCAGCCGCGGACGGTGCGGCTGAACCCCGATGACGATGTCGTCCTGGCAGTCGACGGGCTGGAGCCCGGCATAGCCGTCGACGGTGTGACCGTCGCCGAGAAGGTGCCGCGCGGCCACAAGCTGGCGGCGCGTGATCTGGCGGAAGGCGAGACGATCCGCAAGTTCGGCCAGGCGATCGGTGTGGCGCTGCGTCCCATCGCGGCGGGCGAATGGGTGCATGAGCATAATTGCGGCATGGGCGACCATGACCGCGACTACCGGTTTGGCGAGGACGCCCGTTCCCTCCCCCCGGCGGAGCAGGCGGAGACGTTCCAGGGTTTCCGCCGCGCCAACGGCAGGGTCGGCACGCGGAACTATGTCGGCATCCTGACCTCGGTCAACTGCTCCGCCTCGGTCGCGCGGTTCGTGGCGCGGGAGGTCGAGCGTTCGGGGATGCTGGATGATTTCCCCAATGTCGACGGCGTCATCCCGCTGGTCCACGCCACGGGGTGCGGCATGGCCGCCCACGGCCCCGGCTTCGACACGCTGAAGCGCAGCCTGTGGGGCTACGCCAGCAATCCCAACATGGCGGCGGTGGTGATGATCGGCCTTGGCTGCGAGGTCTTCCAGATCGCCATGCTGAAGGACGCTTATGGGATCCAGGAAGGCGAGACCTTCCGCACGCTGACCATCCAGCAGAGCGGCGGCACCCGCCGCGCGGTGGAGGCTGGCGTCGCTGCCGTGCGGGAGATGCTGCCCGTCGCGGAGCGCGCGCGCCGCGAGGCCTGTCCTGCTTCGGAACTGACGCTGGCCCTGCAATGCGGCGGCTCCGACGGCTATTCGGGCCTCACCGCGAATCCGGCGCTGGGCGTCGCGGCCGACCTGCTGGTGCGCCAGGGCGGCACGGCCATCCTGTCGGAGACGCCGGAGATCTACGGCGCGGAACACCTGCTGACCAGGCGGGCGGCCAGCCGGGAGGTGGGGGAGAAGCTGCTGGGCGTCATCCGCTGGTGGGAGGAGTACGCGGCCCGGATGGGCGGCGACCTCAACAACAACCCCTCCCCCGGCAACAAGGCCGGCGGCCTGACCACGATCCTGGAGAAGTCGCTGGGCGCGGCGATGAAGGGCGGCACCAGCCCGCTCATGGACGTGGTCGGCTATGCCGAGCCGGTGACGACGAAGGGGTTCGTCTTCATGGACACGCCCGGCTTCGATCCCGTCTCGGCGACCGGCCAGGTGGCCGGCGGCGCGAACGTCCTCTGCTTCACCACCGGCCGCGGCTCCGCCTATGGCTGCAAGCCCACGCCATCGATCAAACTCGCCTCCACCACCGACCTCTTCCTGCGCATGCGGGACGACATGGATCTGAACTGCGGCGACATCCTGGACGGCGTGTCGCTGGCGGAGAAGGGCGAGGAGATCTTCCGCGAGATCCTGGCCGTCGCGTCGGGCCGCCGGACAAGATCGGAATGCTTAGGATACGGCGACGCCGAGTTCGTGCCCTGGCAGTTGGGCGCGACAATGTGACGGCGGAGAACCTTGCCGTTTGTCAGCACCGCTGACTATTGTGACTGCCGGACAAGGGGAGACCGGCGGGTTTGCGGGCCAGCGATCAGATCATCCACAAGGCGGCGTGGCTCTACTACACGCACAATATGCGCCAGGAAGAGGTGGCGAAGGCGCTGAACATCTCCCGCGCCAGCGTGGCGGCCTATCTGCGCAAGGCGCGGGAAGCCGGCGTCGTCAGCATCTCCGCCTCCACCCGGCTCTATCGGGAGGAGACGCTGGCGCGGCGGCTGGAGGACGGGCTGGGGCTCGGGGCTGTCTGGATCGTGCCGGAGGGCGGCGGCGCGATGTCGGCCGAGGCCAACATACCGTTCGTGGCGGCGAACGCCTTCCTCTCCCTGATCGGCCCGACGAGCCGCATCGGCGTCGCCTGGGGGCGCACGATCTATCATGTCGCCGACGCCATGGACGTGGCCGACCTGCAGGACGTGACGGTCACGCAGCTCTGCGGCAATCTGGGCGCGCCCTACACCTACCGGCCCGACCAATGCACGATAGAGATCGCGCGCCGCCTCAACGCCCGGCCGATCAACCTCTATGCGCCGCTGGTGCTGAGCACGGAGGAACTGGCCCGGGGCCTGCGCGCCGAACGGGTGGTCGCCGGCCAGCTTGCCGGCATAGCGGAATGCGATATCGCGCTCTTCTCCGTCGGTAGCGTCGAGCCGGACAGCCACATCGTCGCCTGCGGCGCTCTTCCGGCCGACAAGCTGGCCCGGATGCGGGAGGAAGGCGCGGTCGGCGTCATCGGCGGGCAGTTGATCGACGGCGCGGGCCGGTGGATCGACTGCTCCTACAACCGGCGGCTCATCTCCGTCGATCTCGACACCGTCCGCCGCATCCCCAAGCGCTTCGTCGTCGTGGTGGAGGCCGGGAAGTTCGAGGCGCTGGCCGCCGCGATCAGGGGCGGCTTCGTCTCCCATCTCGTCGTCTCCGCCGAGATGGGACAGAAGCTGCTGGAAGCCGGGCTGGAGAAGCCGTAGGGCTTTCCTCAGTCACGATCGGGCAGCGGCATCCAGTCCGGCATCGCCACGTCGGCATGGGCGAACTGCGGCAGCGCCGCGGAAAGATCCTGCATGTTGGCGATGTCGTTCTCCAGCAGCATGTCCTGGGTGATCAGGGTCGGCGGCACGATGACGTTGTGGTCCGGCTCCTCACCGGCCATCAGCATGGCGAGCGCCCTCACCGAGACCTCACCGACCACCGCCGGGTTGGTCGCCGCCGTCGCCACCCAGGGGCTCCCCGGCTCCCGCATCGCCGCGATATCGGAGGTCGAGATGTCGGCAGAGTAGATCTTGACGTTAGACGACATGCCGATCTCGTCGACAGCGATCTTCACGCCCTTCGCGAATTCGTCATAGGGCGCGAACATCACCGTGATGTTCGGATTGGCCTGCAGGACCGCGCGCGCCTGGTTGGCGACGCTGTTGGCGATCGGATTGTCGAGCGTGCCGAACTGCGCGACCTCCTCGATTCCCGGATAGCGTTCCTTGAAGGCTTGCCAGGTCTCGTCGCGGCGGTCGAGCGGCGCGATGCCGGGGACGTAGACATAGCCTGCGGCGAAGCTTTCGCCATTGTCCGCGATCGCCTGTTCGAGCGCGAGCCTTGCCAGGTCCCGGTCCGACTGCTCGATCTGCGGAATAGCCTCGTTCTCCACATTGACGTCGAAAGCGACGACGTCGATCCCCGCTTCGACCGCGCGCTGGGCGGCGGGGGACATCGATTCCGTCAGCCCGTGCTGGATGATGATGCCGTCGACGCCCAAGGCGATCGCCTGATCGACCATGTCGGCCTGGAGGGCGGCGTTCTGCCGGCTGTCCAGCACCCTCAGCTCGACACCCAGCGCCTCGGCCTGCGCTTCCACGCCGAACAGGTAGGCCTGGAAGAAATCGCCGGTCGAGAGATAGCGCACCAGCGCGATCGTCACCTCTTCGGGATTGTCGAAGGGCGGCGGCATGTCCTGCGCGGTCGCCGGTGTTGCCGAAAGGCAGGTCGCCATCGTCAGTCCGGCGGCGAACCGGGCGATTGTCCTGTTGTCGATTCTCATGTCCATTCCTCCCTTTCCATATGTTCCGGACCTCTTGCGGGAGGTCCTTATTGCCTGCCCTTGCCGGACAGGGCGAAGGTGAAGACAAGGGCGACGACCAGCACCGCGCCCTTGACGAAATCCTGCGTGTAGTAGGGGACGTTCATCATCGTCAGCCCTTGCAGCAGGATGCCGACGAAAAGCGCGCCGACCGCCGTGCCGAAGGCGTTGGGCTTGGCCGCGCCCAGCACGGCGAAGCCGATCAGCGCGGCGGCGACGGCGTCCAAAAGCAGATTGTTACCCGAGGCGATGTCGCCCCGCCCCAGGCGGGCGGCGAGCAGTATGCCGCCGATCGAGGCGAAGACGCCGGAGATCACATAGGCCCAGACCTTGTAGGCCCGAACCGGCGCGCCGGCGAGCCTCGCCGCCCGTACGTTGGAGCCGACGGCATACATCATCCGGCCGAACCGCGTGAACTCCAGGAAGACCCAGATCAGCACCGCCAGCACCAGCAGGAAGACGACCGAGATCGGAAGGAAATCCTCCAGGAGCAGGTCGAAACGGTGCCGGCCGATCGCCAGGAAGGCCTCGCTGAACGCGCCGGGCGCCGTCGATCCGTCCGGCAGCGTCATGCCGACGGCGATCGACCTGCCTTCGGTCGGGATGCGCTGGAGGCCGATCAGCAGGAACATCATGCCGAGCGTCGCCAGCAGGTCCGGCACGCGCATATAGACGATGAGCCAGCCGTTGAACGCGCCCACAGCCGCCCCGATGGCGAGGCAGGCCAGGACGGCGACGATGGCGTTCTGGTCCAGCACCACCATGACGTAGGCCGCGGTCATCATCGCCGTGGTCGCGACCGAGCCGATCGAAAGGTCGAAGCCGCCGACGACCAGCGTCGCCGTCACCCCCAGCGCCAGGATGCCGGTGATCGCCACGGATTGCAGGATGAACACCGCGCTCATGGGCGAGGCGAATCCATCGGCGGCGATGGAGAAGAACAGGACCAGCCCCAACATCAGCGCGATGAAGCCGTAACGGATGGCGATCCCGGTCAGGGACAGCCGGGCGGCTGCGGCGGGCTGTTGCTTGCTGGCGGCGGCGTAGGCGTTCACGGGCGGCTTTCCTCGACAAAGGCGTGCCGGCCCGCGATCTCCGCCAGCAGCCGGTCCATATCGACGCCGCTGTTGCGGTGCGCGCCGACGATCGTGTGTTCGGACATCACGAGGATCCGGTCGGCGGTCTCCAGCACCTCGTCGATCTCCGTCAGGAAGATGAGCGTCGCGCGGCCGGCGGCGGAATCGCGCAGCCGGGCCGCCATGTCGCGCCGGGCGGCGATATCGACGCCCTGGAAGGGTTCGTCCAGGATGAAGAGCCGAGCCCTCTCCGCCATCCAGCGGCCGACCATCACCTTCTGCTGGTTGCCGCCGGACAGCGCGTCCATCGGGTCGCGCTCGCCCCGGCAGACGATGCCCAGGGCCTCGATCTGCTCCCGCGCCCGGCTCCGCTCCCGGCCTCGCCGCAGGATTGAGAAGTCGGATAGACGTGGCAGGAAGGGCAGGCTGATATTCCGCGCCAGGTCGAAATCATGGACGATGCCGTTGTCGGCGCGATCCTTGGCCAACAGAAAGACGCCGTCATCGATAGCGGCGGCGGGTGAGGCCGGCCGGTAATCCCGGCCATCCAGCGTCATCGTCCCGCCGAACGGTGCGCGCAGCCCGAACAGCGTTTCGGCCAGCGCCGTCTTGCCCACTCCGACCAGGCCAGTGACGGCGACGATCTCCCCATCGCCGATCTCCAGGTCGAAGGAGGCCGCGTGCGGCGCGATCTTGAGGTCGCGGGCGGAGAAGATCGCGTCCCCGGCCTCTCTCGGCTCGATCGTGCCGACGGCCGTGGACCGTCCTAGCATGGCATGGATTGCGCCCTCGTAATCGAGCGGGTTGCCGTCGAAGGTCCCGGCGATCCGCCCGTCGCGCAGGGCCACGATGCGGTCCGCGACGCGGCGGATATCGGACATGCGGTGGGAAATGTAGAGGATCGCCACGCCACGAGCGCGCAACCTGTCGATCAGGTCGAAGAGACGGTCGGCCTCGGCGCTCGACAGGGAGGATGTCGGCTCGTCGAGGATCAGCACCTGCGGCTCCCGCGCCATGGCGCGGGCGATCGCCACCATCTGCCGGTCGGCCAGCGACAGGTCGCCGACGCGGGCGCGCAGGTCGAGATGGAGGCCCATCCGTTCGGCGACGATCTCCGCCTCCCGCCTGACCCGGCGCGGATTGAAGACCAGCCGCGCTCCTTTGCCCGACAGGCGGTCGAGTGTCAGGTTGGTCGCGACGTCCAGGTCAGCGACGATCCCATCATTGATGTTCTGGTGGACGGTGACGATCCCGGCGCGAATGGCCTCCGCCGGCCCCGGCGGTTCATAAGGCCGGCCGGCGAGTTGCATGGTCCCGGCGTCGAGCCGATGGACACCGGAGACGATCTTGACCAGCGTGGATTTGCCGGCGCCGTTGGCGCCCATCAGCGCGGTCACCTCTCCCGCGTTGAGCGACAGATCGACCCCCGCCAGCACCGGCGCCGGCCCGAAGGATTTCATCATCCGTTCGATGCGAAAGACGGCATCTTGCAAGTCGCCATTCCTCCCCGACCATGATGCTATCAGCGGCCAATCAAATGTCAACACGGTTGACATTTGACAATCGGCGGATTAGCCAAGGTGACAGGAGAAGGCGGCGCAATGCCGGTCCGCGAGACTGATGGGAGAGATGCCGATCATGTCCGAAGCCCGCTTCGAACCTCTCACCGTGGAAACGCTCGGCGCGCGGCTGGCCACGGTCGCGGCGCTGACCGAAAGGATCGGCCCCGACCACGCCGCCTGGTCGGTGCGTGAGGTCGGCGACGGCAATCTCAACCTCGTCTTCATCGTGGAGGGCGCGAACGGCGGGGCGATCGTCAAGCAGGCGCTACCCTATGTCAGGCTGGTCGGAGAAAGCTGGCCGCTGCCGCTCAGGCGATCCTTCTTCGAATATCACGCGCTGACGCGGCAGGCCGCGCGCGACCCCGGACGGGTGCCGGAAATCTACCATTTCGACGAGGCCCAGGCGCTGATCGTCATGGAGTATCTGACACCCCACGTCATCCTGCGCCGCGCGCTGATCGAGGGGCAGCGCCTGCCGAGGATCGGCCGCGATCTCGGCCTGTTCGCGGCGCGGACGCTGTTCCGCGGCTCCGACCTCTCGATGGAGGCGCCGGCGCGAAAGAAGGACCTCGCCCTCTTTGCCGGCAATATCGAGCTGTGCGACATCACCGAGAATCTGGTCTTCACTGACCCCTATTTCGCGGCGGAGATGAACCGCCACACCTCTCCGCAGCTCGACGAACTGGTCGCCCAACTGCGCGCCGACCGGGACCTCAAGGTGGAAGCGCAGCACCTCAAGCGCCTCTTTACCAGCGCGGCCGAAACGCTTCTCCATGGCGATCTGCATACCGGGTCGGTGATGGTGACGATGGAGGACAGCCGCGTCATCGATCCGGAATTCGCGGTCTATGGCCCGATGGCTTTCGATGTCGGCATGCTGCTCGCCAATTTCTGGATGGCCTATTTCTCCCAGGCCGGCCATGAGACTGACGGCTCCCGCGACGCGATGCGCGCCTATCTGCTGGATGTCGTCGTGGAGATCTGGCGGGTCTTCCGCGAGGAATTCACCCGCCTTTGGGAGACGGAGCGCGCCGGCATTCTCTATCCCAGCACACTCTATGAGGATCAGGGTGATCCGCTGGGCGCCCGGCAGGCGCTGGACCATATGCTGGCGGACATCTGGCGGGACATGCTGGGCTTCGCCGGCGTGGAGATGCACCGCCGCATCCTCGGCCTCGCCCATAATGCCGAGTTCGAGACGATAGAGGATCCCGACCTGCGCGCCTCGTGCGAACGGCCGGCGCTCCTGCTCGGCCGCCACCTGGTCGTCAACCGCCGCCGCATCGCCGGCCTGGAGGAGATCCACGCCATCGCCCGACGGCTGAACGAGGAGGCCCGGCCATGAAGGTTCAGGGCAGGCACTACACCACCATCTGGGTCAATGAGGACGGTCGCTCCGTCGACATCATCGACCAACGCTGGCTGCCGCACGAATTCCGCATCGTCACGCTGGCGTCGCTGGAGGATTTCGCCACCGCCATCCGCGATATGTGGGTGCGCGGCGCGCCGCTGATCGGCGTCACCGCGGCCTATGGGATGGCCTGGCAGATGACGGCCGATCCTTCCGACGCCGCGCTGGACGAGGCTTGGGAGCGGCTGCACGAGACGCGCCCAACCGCGATCAACCTGCGCTGGGCGCTCGACGCCATGCGCGGCCATCTGAAGGCTCTGCCGGAGGCGGATCGCGCGGAGGCGGCCTATGCCCGGGCGCGAGAGATCGCGGCGGAGGATATCGAGATCAACCGTGCGATCGGCCGCAACGGCCTCGCCCTCATCCGCGAGGCGGCGGCAAGGAAGAAGCCGGGCGAGCCGGTCAACATCCTGACCCATTGCAATGCCGGCTGGCTCGCCACCGTCGATTACGGCACCGCCACCGCGCCGATCTACCTTGCGGCCGAGGAGGGGGTGCCCGTCCATGTCTATGTCGACGAGACGCGGCCGCGCAACCAGGGCGCCCAGCTTACCGCGTGGGAACTGGTCGGCCATGGCGTGCCGCACACGCTGATCGTCGACAATGCCGGCGGCCACCTGATGCAGCGCGGCAATATCGACATGGTGATCGTCGGCACCGACCGCACCACGGCGAACGGCGATGTCTGCAACAAGATCGGCACCTATCTGAAGGCGCTGGCGGCAGCCGACAACGGCGTGCCCTTCTATGTCGCCCTGCCCTCCCCCACCATCGACTGGACCGTATCGGACGGGATCAGGGAGATCCCGATCGAGGAGCGGGCGGGGGACGAGGTCTCCCTCGTCTGGGGCAGGACCGCCGATGGCGCGGTCACCCAGGTCCGCACCTCGCCCGAAGGCACACCCGCCGGCAACCCTGCCTTCGACGTGACGCCCGCGCGCCTAGTCACCGGCCTCATCACCGAACGCGGCGTGGTCGCGGCCTCGCGGGAGGGTTTGTCGGGACTCTATCCGGAGCGCAGTTGAACTTTCTTATCGGGCTTGGCGCATAAAATCGGTTTATGCGCTGATTCCGATATTTTCTGCTGGCCGTTGAAGCCGGCTTGGTCTCAATGCAATTCCGGCTCGCACGGCTGCCGGAAACGACAAAAAAGTATCATTGAACCTATGTGAACGTAGTAGTGACCCTCGGCGTCGCGATGTACCCTAACTGTTGAGTAGCGCGAGTTTAAGTGCTGCCGGGGAGGACATCGAGGTGAACCCGGACCTGGAAGTCGTTCAGATCGGACGGGCGGAGTCATTCAAGGCGTGGGAACACGGATATCCGTTCCACACCGTGCGGTGGCACTTCCATCCCGAATATGAGATCCATCATGTGGTCGCGACGACGGGAAAATATTTCGTCGGCGACTTCATCGGGACGTTCGAGCCCGGAAACCTCGTCCTCACCGGCCCCAACCTTCCGCACAACTGGGTGAGCGACACCGCGCCGGACGCGGAAGTGCCCTTGCGCAGCCGCGTCGTGCAATTCTCCGAAGTATTCATCAACGATGCCATGGCGCTCCTGCCCGAACTGGGCTGCCTTCGCGACCTGCTTGAACGGAGCCGCAGCGGCGTGCTGTTCCCGGCGGCGACGGCCGGGCTGGTCGGCCCCATGCTGAAGGAGCTGGTGAACGCCCAGGGAATCCGCCGCATCAAGATCTTCATGGACGTGATCGGCGCGCTGGGCGGCGCGCGCGACACCCGGCTTCTGACCAGCGCCAGCTACATCCCCGACCCGTCGGGCTTCATGTCCGCCGGGATCAACGAGGCGCTTGCCTACGTCAACCAGAACCTGACCGAGCCATTCGGCGAGAAGGATCTGGCGGAGATAGCGGGCCTCAGCCCGGCTGCGTTCTCACGCAGCTTCCGGCGGCATACCGGCCTGGCGCTCGTGAAGTATGTCAACCGGCTGCGCGTCAACCTCGCCTGCCAACTCCTGATGGGGGATGCGGACGTCCGGATCACCGATGTCTGCTTCTCGTCCGGGTTCAACAATTTGTCGAACTTCAACCGCCAGTTCCTGAAGCAGAAGGGCATGACGCCGTCCCGCTTCCGGGCGCTTCTGGCAGAGAATTTCAATCTGGGCGACACAACGCCCAGGAGCGAACAGTGGGAGGAGGCAATGTCGGCCTGACCGGCACGAAACTGTTTCACACAAAATCGCTGGCGCCGAATGCCAACGAAACGGCCGGATTTTGCCTGTGGGAAAAGGGCCGGCTTATTGCGCAACGGGAAAATCCCAACGGAGGAAACGCAAATGTTCGACAAGACCAGATTGATCGGCGCCACGGCGCTCACGGTAGCCCTTTTGGGCGGAACGGCCGCGTCCGCCCAGACCGCCGGAACGGTCGCCTTCCTGATGCCCGACCAGGCGTCGACCCGCTATGAGGAGCATGATTTCCCCGGTTTCCAGGCCGAGATGGAGAATTTGTGCCCCGACTGCACGGTGATCTACCAGAACGCCAACGCCGACGTGGCGCTGCAACAGCAGCAGTTCAATTCCGCCATCACCCAGGGCGCTAAGGTGATCGTCCTCGATCCCGTCGATTCCAGCGCGGCGGCGTCGCTGGTGCAGCTCGCGCAATCTCAGGGCGTGAAGATCATCGCCTATGACCGACCCATCCCCGACGTGCCGGCGGACTACTACGTCTCCTTCGACAATGAAGCGATCGGCCAGGCGATCGCCGAAAGCCTCGTCGCGCATCTGGAAGAGACCGGAGTGCCGAAGGACGTGGGCGGCGTTCTGCAGATCAACGGGTCGCCGACCGACGCCGCCGCCGGACTGATCCGGGACGGCATCGACGCCGGTCTCGACAATAGCGGCTATACGACGCTGGCTGAATACGACACGCCGGACTGGGCGCCGCCGAAGGCGCAGGAATGGACCAGCGGCCAGATCACCCGCTTCGGCGACGAGATCGTCGGTGTGGTCGCCGCCAATGACGGCACCGCGGGCGGCGCGATCGCCGCGTTCAAGGCGGCCGGCGTCGATCCCGTCCCGCCGGTCACCGGCAACGACGCCACCAACGCCGCGCTGCAGCTGATCATCGCGGGCGACCAGTACAACACGATCTCCAAGCCGTCCGAGATCGTGGCCGCCGCCGCGGCGCAGGTGGCCGTCCAGTTGCTGAACGGCGAGACGCCGGAGGCCGAAACGACGCTCTACGACACGCCCTCGCAACTGTTCGTCCCCGTGGTCGTCACCCGGGAGAACATCAAGGAGGAGATCTTCGACACGGGCATCGCCTCGGCCGAGGATATCTGCACGGGCCGCTATGCCGAAGGCTGCGCCGAGCTTGGGATCGAGTAACCTGCCTTGAAGCGCCCCCGGCCGCAGGGCCGGGGGCCATCGTTCCGATCCAGCGGGAGGAGACAGCCTCCATGACCAATGCAGCCGATCACGCCGTCAGCGGCGAACCGATCCTGAGCCTGCACGGCGTCTGCAAGAATTTCGGCGCCGTCTCGGCGCTGACCGACATCGATCTGGAGGTCCGCGCCGGGGAGGTCGTGGCTCTGGTCGGAGACAATGGCGCGGGCAAATCCACGCTGGTGAAGATCCTCGCCGGAGTCTACCAGCCGACCTCCGGCGAGATCTATTTCGAGGGCAAGCATGTCAGCCTGCCGAGCCCGAGCCACGCGCTGGAGCTTGGCATCGCGACGGTGTTCCAGGACCTCGCCCTCTGCGAGAATCTCGATGTCGTCGCCAACATCTTCCTCGGCCAGGAGATCAACCCCCTCCATCTCGACGAGGTGTCGATGGAGTTGCGGTCCTGGACCCTCCTGAACGAGCTTGCCGCCCGCATCCCCAGCGTGCGCGACGTGGTCGCCTCGCTGTCCGGCGGGCAGCGGCAGACGGTCGCCATCGCGCGGTCGCTGCTCCTCAACCCCAGGCTGATCATGCTGGACGAGCCGACCGCAGCGCTGGGCGTCGCGCAGACGGCCGAGGTGCTGAACCTGGTGGAGCGGGTGCGCGACCGCGGCCTCGGCGTGATCCTGATCAGCCATAACATGGAGGATGTGCGCGCCGTCTCCGACCGTATCGCCGTGCTGCGGCTCGGCCGGAACAACGGCGTGTTCACCCCCGACGCCTCGAACGAACAGCTCGTCGGCGCGATCACCGGCGCGACGGACAACGCCGTCTCCCGGCGCGCGGCCGGCAGGCGTCCGGCCGCCGACGCGCCTGTCCCGGAGCAAAGCCCATGACAGACAACGCCAACAATACGGGCGCAGCCGCCCTGCTGGACCGCAGCGACAGCCGCGTGACCCACGCCACCGGGATCGGCGGATCGGTCCGCGCCTTTCTCGACCGGGTGCGTTCAGGCGATCTCGGATCGCTGCCCGTGGTCGTCGGACTCGTGCTCATCTGGACGGTCTTCACCAGCCTCAATCCGATCTTCCTCTCCAGCAACAATCTGGTGAACCTGCTCTTCGACTGCTCGACCGTCGGCGTCATAGCGCTGGGCATCGTGTGCGTGCTGATGCTGGGGGAGATCGACCTCTCGGTCGGCTCGATGAGCGGCGTCGGATCGGCGCTGGTCGGCGTGCTCTGGGTCAATCAGGGTGTCCCGCTGCCCCTGGTCATCGTGATCTCCGTCTCCGCCGGGGCGATGATCGGCGCGTTCTACGCGCTTCTGCGCACCCGGCTGGGTATGCCCAGCTTCGTCTCCACCCTCGCCGGGTTGCTGGCGCTGCTCGGCCTGCAACTCTACCTCCTGGGGAATACGGGCTCGATCAACCTGCCCTATGGTTCGGCGATGGTGAGTTTCGGGCAGCTCATGATCATGCCCGACTGGCTCTCCCATTCGCTTGCGGCCGTGGGCGGGCTCGTGATCCTGCTGCTGGGCCTCCGTACGATGCGCCAGCGTCGGGCGGCGAACCTCTCGGCCGGCTCGCCCGGCGGGCTGGTCCTGCGCGCCATCCTCATCACGATCGGGCTGGAGGCGCTGGTCTACTATCTCAATCTGGGCCGCGGCGTGCCGTGGATGTTCGCGCTGTTCGTCGCGCTGGTGCTGGTGATGAACTATGCGTTCACAAGCACCAAATGGGGCCGCTCCATGCGGGCGGTGGGCGGTAACGCGGAGGCCGCGCGGCGGGCCGGCATCGGCGTCAGGCGGATCTATTTCAGCGCCTTCATCCTGTGCTCGATGTTCGCGTCGCTGGGCGGGATCCTGTCCTCCGCGCGCCTGGCTTCGGCAAGCCAGCAGGCCGGCACGGGGGACGTCAACCTCAACGCCATCGCCGCGGCCGTCATCGGCGGGACCAGCCTCTTCGGCGGCCGCGGCAGCGCGTTCTCCGCGCTGCTGGGGATCATCGTGATCCAGTCCATCGCCAACGGGCTTACGCTTCTGAACCTGTCATCCTCGCTGCGCTACATGATCACCGGGGCGGTTCTCGCCGTCGCGGTCATCGTCGACAGCCTCGCGCGGCAAAGCCGGGTCTCCCACGGCCGCGCATAAACAAGACGATCTAGTGGAAACATCGATATGACGAATGAGTTGAACGGCAAGGTCGCCGCAATCACGGGCGCGGCATCCGGCATCGGGCTGGCCTGCGCCCGGTCGATGCTCGATGCGGGCGCCAGGGTCGTCCTGATCGACCGCGCGGAGGACAGGCTGAACGAAATCTGCTCGGAACTGGGGCCCGAAGCCCTCCCCCTGACGATTGACCTGACGGACCCGTCAAGCGTTTCGGGAATGCTGGAGCCCATCCTGGAACTGGCCGGCGGGCTGGATATCTTCCATGCCAATGCGGGGAGTTATATCGGCGGCGACGTGGTGACCGGCGATCCCGATGCGTGGGACCGCATGCTGAACCTCAACATCAATGCGGCGTTCCGGTCAGTCCATGCCGTGCTGCCGCATATGGTCGAGAACAAGGCCGGCGACATCCTGTTCACCAGTTCGGTCGCCGGGATGGTTCCCGTGGTCTGGGAGCCGATCTACACCGCGTCGAAACATGCGGTGCAGGCGTTCGTCCATACGGTCAGGCGGCAGGTCGCACCGCATGGCATCCGCGTCATGGCCGTCGCGCCCGGCCCGGTGGTGACGGCGCTGCTGGACGACTGGCCGAAGGCGAAGATGGAGGAGGCGCTGGCGGCCGGCAGCCTGATGGAGGCGAGGGAAGTCGCCGACGCCGTCCTTTTCATGCTGACGCGCCCCCGGAACGTGACGGTCAGGGATCTGGTGATCCTGCCGCAGAGCGTCGACCTGTGACCCGGAACGCCTTCTTCGTGGGCGTGGACGTTGGAACGGCCAGCGCCCGCGCGGGAATCTTCGGCACTGCCGGCGAACTTCTCGGCACGGCGAAGCGCGATATCGCGGTCCACCATGGCAAGGGCGGCATGGTGGAGCAGTCGAGCCGGGAGATATGGGGCGCCGTCTGCGCGTCGGTGAGAGAGGCCGTGGCGGGCGCGGCGGTTCCTCCCGGCGACATAAGGGGCATCGGCTTCGACGCGACCTGTTCGCTCGTGGTGCTGGGCGAGGGCGGCGCGCCGCTGCCGGTCGGGGATTCGGGCGATCCGGAGCGCGACATCATCGTCTGGATGGACCATCGCGCGGTCGACCAGGCCGGGCGTATCAACGCCGGCGGCCACGATGTGCTGCGTTTCGTCGGCGGCGCGATATCCCCTGAGATGGAAACGCCGAAGCTGCTGTGGCTGAAGGAGCACCGGCGCGAGATCTTTGACGCCGCCTGGCAGTTCTTCGACCTCACCGATTTCCTGACCTGGAAATCGACCGGCAGCCTCGCCCGATCGTCCTGCACGGTGACCTGCAAATGGACCTACCTCGCCCATGAGAGCCGCTGGGACCCGACTTATTTCCGGCAGATCGGGCTGGAGGAGCTGGCGGATGAGGAGTTCGCGCGCATCGGGCAGGAGGTGGTCGACCCCGGCGCCGCGCTCGGTGCGGGACTGACGGGGAAAGCAGCGGAGCAGCTTGGCCTCCCGCCGGGCCTCGCGGTCGCCGCGGGGCTGATCGACGCCCATGCCGGCGGCGTCGGAACGGTCGGCGCGGCATCCGGGAGCGGAACGACGAGCGACCCGGCGAACTGCATGGGCTACGTTTTCGGCACCTCTTCCTGCACCATGACCACGACCCGCCAGCCGGCCTTCGTCCCGGGCGTCTGGGGGCCGTACTTCTCGGCGATGATTCCGGGAGCCTGGTTGAACGAGGGAGGACAATCGGCCGCCGGGGCCGCGATCGATCACCTAGTCGCCTTCCATCCCGCCCATGCGGAGGCGTCGGACCTGGCGAGGGCCGACGGAAAGCCGCTGGCCGAATGGCTGGCGGACCGCGCGGCCGGATCGGCGGAAAGCCTGTCGGACGCGGCCCGTCTCGCCGACGGCCTCCACGTGGTGCCGGAGTTCCTTGGAAACCGCGCCCCCTTCGCCGACCCGCAGGCCCGCGCAATCATCGCCGGGCTGGGCATGGAGCGGGATGTCGACTCGCTGGTCGCGCTCTATGTCGGGGGTCTTTGCGGGTTGGGCTACGGCCTGCGCCAGATCGTCGAGGCCCAGGCGGCCGAGGGTATAGGGGTCGAAATCATTGCGATCAGCGGCGGGGCCGGCCGTCACCCTCTGATCCGCCAGCTTCTGGCCGACGCCACCGGACTGCCGGTCATCTCCACGCAGTCGGAGGAGCCGGTCCTGCTTGGCTCGGCCATCCTCGGCGCGGTAGCCTCAGGCGCTTATGCCGACATCGCCGCCGCAATGGCCGCCATGTCGGCCCGCGACAAGATTTATGCTCCGGCGTCCGGCGCGACCCGCGACTGGCACGACGCCCGCTTCGCCGCCTTCACAAACCTTCAGGCAGCCGCGCGATTGGCGTCGTCGTCATTGTGAAACATGACGCCGGCGGCTCCGGCCTCGGAACGGGATTCCTGTGATTGCCCGCTGGCGAACTCGTTGGGGAACATGGCCGCCCGCGGAACGTCCAGCCGCGTCAGCCCGATCGAGGCCAGAGCGGATTCGCTCATGCTCGAAAGCCCGACATAGCGGCGGTAGGCCGCATAGCCGTCAAACATGCCCCGGAACGAGTTGGCGATGCGCTGCCGAATCCCCTCGGGGGCGGAGCCGACATGCGAGATTCTGATTTCAGTCATGATAATCTCCTTGTAACGACATCCATAAGATGGCGTCCCGGGAGTGGATTCAGTATATCGAATGCTGCAACGCAGCATCAACTGAATCGCATGCGAGGCTGCGGACCATGGACGTACCCCTCACGCTTCTTCTGCTGCACAGCAAAAAGCCGCCCTTGGGGGCGGCTTCTGGGTCGCTGTTGCAGCGAGAGGGAAATTTGGTTGCGGGGGCTCGCAACCCCCGATACCGACATTCGCTGAAAGTCACCATTTGAGACGTTATTGGTCGAGAGCCGTCAAAAGACTGCCACGCAATGACCGGAAGGGGGCCGGAAGCTGCCTGTCCGGTTCTGGTTGAGAAACGGAGAAACCCGACAGTCGGCCCCCGACCCCATTTGCTGTCGTGTGACGGTAGCCCGCGGGTCCCCGGAAGCCGACCGATCCTATCGGCTTGTATCCTTCTCGAAATCCAGCATCGCTTCCTGGAGCCGGGCAAAGCCGACGCCCGTGCCTCTCTCTCGCACGTCCCCGTCAGCCGCGTCTGCAAAGGCAGCCTGTTCGGTGAAGGTCATTTTGGTTTTGCCGTCCCGGCCTTCGAATTCGACAGTGACGAGCGAGCTCGATATTGGTTTCCCGTCGGTGCGCATCGTGTATGCATAGACGATGCGTTTGCGAGGATGAACTTCAAGGAAGTGAGCCAGCATCGCCTGTTCAGTGCCGTCCAGCATGCGCCAGATCATGCTCTCATGCCCATCGACGCGGAAGTCGAAGCGGTCTTCAATTACCGTCCAATCCGGATGGCAACTATTCCAGCGCCGCTTGAGCTGGTGGTCGGACCAGAAGCGAAAAGCGTGGGCCGGGCTGCCGGGCAGGTCGCGCTCGATGACGAAACTGCGGTGATCGACATTGATACCCATCAGTGATCTTTCTCCTCAGGCACCTGGGCCATAGCGGCCGCCAACCTGTCGAAGGCAGCGTTCATGTCGCGCTGGCGCTGTTCTATCCAGGTGGTCATGGCATTGAACGCATCGGGCCGCATGCGATAGGTGCGCACGCGGCCCACTTTTTCGCTGACGACAATGCCGCCGTCTTCGAGCACCCGAAGATGCTTGAGCACAGCTGGCAACTGAACGTCGGCCGGAGCTGCCAGCTCCTTCACCGAAGCCGGACCCTCCGAGAGCCGTTCGATAAACCCGCGCCGGTAAGGGTCAGCCATGGCTTGGAAATAGCGATCGATACTCCTTGATTCAATCATTGTGCAGGTTCCAGAAAGCGCGCTGGCATCGCGTCACGATAGGGAAAGAATTCGAAGTAAGGCTGTGCCTCGGCGAGCACACGTTGCACGGAAGGTCGCGCCAGCAGGCGCTCTAGGTAGTCGCGCGCTTGCGGCCTGCCATCGCCAATGGGGTGCACGATGGAGCCAAAAAAGAGCGCCGGCAGCGCCGAACAATCCGCCATTGTAAATGTCCCGCCCGCAATCCAGCTGCGCCCCTCGATCTGCTCCTCGATCATGTCATAGGCCGTCTCCAACGTCGCATGTGCTTCGGCAACGCCGTGGGGATCGGCGGCGCCTTCGGGGCGAATACGATCGCCGACGATCTTTTGCATCGGCACGCTGACATAGAGATCGAAGAAACGATCCCAGAGGCGAACGTCGAGCTGCCGCTCCGGCTCGTTCGGTATGAGTTGGACCGGGCCGGCATAATGGCGCTGAAGATATTCGATCATGATGCTGGTTTCGGCGATCACCCTGTTGCCGACGCTGTCATACAACACGGGGATCTTGCCCACCGGCCAGCGCTCGATATGAGCGGCGGCGGATCCGGCGTTCGAAAAATCGACGAAGCTGGACTCGAAAGGCGTATCGTTCTCGTAGAGGCCGATCAGGACCTTGTGGCAGAACGATGCGAGTGGGTGGAGGTAGAGCGTGAGAGCCATTATGCGTCCATTAGTTTCCATCAAAGGAAACCAATAGCCCAGATTTCCCGCGATTTCAATGGCAGTTTCCATATATGGAAACTTACGCCGTTGACGTCGCGAGGCCAAACACTTTTCTCTTGAGAGAAGTATGCATGCATGATAGTTGGCTTTAAGGAGAACTATTGTGCATGGAGGCTAAAGTGCGCGTTGTCATTTTGAATTTTCTATCGCTCGACGGCGTCTATCAGGGTCCGGGGTCCCCGGATGAGGATCGGACTGATGGCTTTGAGCGCGGCGGTTGGTTCGTGCCCTTTGTCGATGCGGCTCTGGAAAAGAGAGTGGAGGAATGGGCGGCGTCTGCGACCGGATTTCTGTTCGGAAGACGAACCTACGAGGAATTCTCAGCCGTCTGGCCCACCATAACCGATCCAGCCGATCGCAACGCCGCTCGGCTCAATTCTCTTCCAAAGTATGTGGCGGCCACCTCTCCCGTCGACGCCACTTGGGGGCCAGCAACGGTCTTGGACCACGATGTTGAAGCCGCCATCGCCGCTCTGAAGCAGGATGGACGTGGCGAACTTCAGGTGCACGGCAGCGGCCGATTGGGCCGGTCTCTCCTAGCTGCAAATCTTGTCGATGAACTGCGTCTCGCGATCGCTCCGGTGATTGTGGGCCAGGGACGAAAACTGTTTGGCGACACGCAAGCACCATCAGGCTTCAACCTGCTGTCCGAGGAGCGCACCCCGTCGGGCCTGATTATGTGCCGCCTTGAGAACACCGGCGTTGGAGCGGCCGGAACATATGTGCGCGGGCAGACCAATCTATCGGCGTCTGAGGCTGCCAGCGATCGAGCATCAAAATGATATCATCAACCGCCCATCAACCGCCCGACGATCTCAGCACGATCTTCCTGGCGCTCGCCGATCCGACCCGCCGTGCCGTTATTGCCCGACTTGGGCAAGGGCCGGCCAGCGTCAGCGAACTCGCAAGTCCGTTCGACATGGGACTGCCATCGTTCATGAAGCACATTCGGCTTCTTGAAAGCAGCGGGATGATCCGGACCAAAAAGGCGGGGCGGACCCGCACGTGTTTGATCGACGGTCCAGGTCTTTCCAATGCCGAGCGGTGGCTGGCTGAGCAGCGGGAAATTTGGGAAGCGCAGACCGATCGCCTGGAGGCGTTTGTTATGCAGGAACAGGAAGAGGACGCCAACGATGCAGACCCGGACCGCTGAACTCGATCTCGAAGTTTCCCGAATTATCAGGGCGCCTCGAGACCGCGTGTGGCATGCCTGGGAGGATCCCGAACGACTGGCAAAATGGTGGATACCGCACCCCATCGCCTGCCGCGTTGTCAGCCTGGACATGCAACCAGGTGGAGCATTCGTCACCGAAATGAGTGAGAATGGCGAGCCATTTGTTCCGCACCTGTCAGCCTGTTTTCTCGACGTGATACCCAGGGAACGCATCATCTACACGAACGCGCTGACCGGTGGCTGGCGACCAGCGGAGCATGGCTTTGTGACGGCAATCATCACGCTTTCGGACCACCCCGATGGAACCCGATATCGCGCACAGGCTCTGCACAAGAGCCGTGCAGACCGCGAGAAACATGAAGAACTCGGGTTTCACGAAGGCTGGGGCACAGTCGTAGCGCAACTGGCAGAACTCGTAGAGATCGAAGCATAGTCTCGAGAGGACCAGCGACAACTCGGTGCGAGATGACGATCAGCTGGTTCAGGCAGCAGCCTAAACCAGCCGGAATTCTGTCCAAGGATCGGGGAGTCGCTCAGTGAACCTAAGGATGTCGCGTTACGCAAGCAGTCGGTCAAACCAGTCTTTCCCCTTCCCACCCCAAGCACGATATCGGACGACCACCGCACGAACGGCAGCTACCGGGCAACCGCAAACACCGCGTGAATGCCTCGAATTGGGGGCGCTTTGCTGACTGGCAAAATGGGGGCCGATAGCGGACTGACCGGTTTCTGGTATCGAGAAAGCTGACGTTCGGGACCCGACTCCATTGTCGCCGTTCGGAGCGCCGCGTTCGGCGCCCGAAACCTGCCGTTCATTCACTTCCACCCGACGGCAAAGTCGGGGACGTCTGCTGAAGAGGTCATCAGGGAAATCAAGCGGCTCCTCAAGATTGAAAAGAACCCACCCACTGTTACCCGCGCCGAAGGTCGCCTCACGCGGCGCGGTGGCTTCTTGAAGAGTACGGCCTCGTCACCGACGACTATCACCGCACACAATGGGTGTGGTTCGCTGTGACCTTCACCGCAATCTGGCGCAATTTCTCCAGCGCTAAGTGGCGGATTGCTGGCGAGATCTCGAAGAAAAGTAGAACGGACGTTCGAGCGTGATGCCGCGAAAGTCTGGTCTGAGCCCAAAGTGACGAATGCTGCACGATGGGCGAATGTCGATTACCGACCTCACTACGCCAGCGTGCGCGTCATCTCACGGATCAGATCATTTGTCTCTGGTCTCGTCGTTTGGTGCCGATATCGAAGGGCCAAAACAGTTCTTGATATTTCAAGACCATCGATGGGTTTCGACACCAGGCCCATGTCCGAAGGAATAGCGGTGGCTGGCAGGATCACCGCACCTGACCCTTGCCGAGCAAGTTCAACTAACCAATCCACGCGATTTGACCGATAGGCCGCGTAGAGTTCGTGACCATGATCCGCGCAGGTCCCATGCAAAACATCCCGCATTTCGCAATTTAGGCGGTCAAGCATGTCAGTTTTAGCAAGAGTCGAAAGAGAGATCGCACTTAGTTCAGACAACGGATGCGACTTTGACACCACGACCTTGTAGTCCTCTTCATAGAGATGGTCTATACGATAGAGGTCTTCACTGACCTTCTCTGCGGTGACTACAACGTCAAATTCACCATCTCGTAACCCGGCAAGAAGCTCGGAGGTTGACGCAACGATCAATTCTATTTCGGCTTGCGGCAATCGCGTACGAGTACGCTCCATAGCTGCCGAAATCCTGTTGTGGCCAATCGTTTCTCCGACACCGACAGAGATTGGCACCCGCTCCAAGCGCATATGACGGACCGCCTCCGCCTTCGCCTGTCTCGTCTCATCATGAGCCTTCTGCAATCTTGGCTGCATGAGTTTTCCCAGCGTCGTCAGCCTGCATCCCGCACGGTCCCTGACAAACAGGTCACCTCCAAGCTCGTCTTCAAGTTTCTTGATCGCAGTCGTCAAGGAAGGCTGGGAGACATTGGAGGCGCTGGCTGCGTGGGTGAAGTTTCGGTGCTCGCAGACAGCGAGAAAATACCTGATCTGGTTCATTTCCATCGCCGCATTCTCCGTTACATCTTCAGCCACACCATCAAACCAATTTCAATAGTCAATGTCTATCAAAGAATAGAATTTCGGAATTGGGTTCGGGCGCATTCGGCATGGGACAAAAGTGCATCGAAACCAAACCTGAAGCACTTCAAATCAGGAGACGACCATGAAAACGCAAATCCTTCAGACAGTCGCCGCACTGGCGCTGATCACAACTTCTGCAACTGCACAGGACAACCCAATGGTAAATCATACAGCCAGCTACATCGCCATGCCGGCCGCCGAAGGCCAGACCGGAGCTTTCGCGGAGTTTCTGGCTGGTGCCGCAGCGATCGTGCGGGACACAGAGCCGGGCACCGTCCTTTGGTTTGCTCTGCAAGCCGACGATACGCTCGCAATCTTTGACATCTTCGCAGACGAAGAAGCACGCGACGCTCACTTCTCAGGAGCGGTTGCGGCGGCTTTGAACCAAAACGCCGACGCGCTGGTCGACGGCGGATGGGACGACGGTGTTGTCGCGAATATCAACAACTCCGATGTCCTGTCGGTCAAGGCGCCGGTTGATCTCTCCACGGCAACGACCGCAACTTACATCAAGCTCAAAGCTGCTCCAGGTAAAGGCCCCGAATTGGCAGCCTTGCTGACCGCCGCCGGCCCCATCGTCGCAGAAACTGAACCCAAGACATTGTTCTGGGCGGCGCTGCAGATTGACGAGACCAACTTCGCCATCTTCGACATCTTTGCCGACAACTCTGGCCGCGAAGCGCACTTTGCCGGACAAGTCGCCGGACTCCTGAATGAAAAGGCTTCAGAATTGATCTCAGGTGGATGGGACGACGGTGTGGTGGCAAACGTCCACAATTTCGAAATCCTCGCTACCAAGTAATCTCGAGGTGACTTGAGAAAGAAGTGCCCGGTGCAACCCATCGGGCGCTTTGCTGTTTGAATTTAGATTCACGCCAAAGCGGTCGTGCCGGAACTGGCAAGCGAAGCTCGCACTCGCCTCCGGCTTGGAAAGGGCGGCTATCGGCGGGAACATGTCCGCGCCTTCGCCTAACACGCCGAGATCGCGGACGACGCGATCTACATCAAGGTCAGCAAAAAACACCCTATTGAGGACGCCGGTAGCCACCAAAGGAGGGAAGTCGGCTGGAATCGGCGTTCCCGGTTTTTACCAAAGTGGCGGACCGGGTGGGATTCGAACATGCGCCGAAGTAATCGGCTTGCGCTTGGCTACGCCGTGAGCAATGTCGGCTTTCGGGACGCCGCAAGCGGCAGTCGAACGGCCAGAAAGAGGGCGCGTAATGGTCGTTTCTGCTCCACCAACCAGATGTTTGTGGTTGGTTGCGAGGTGATTTGAACCTAGTTGTAAGCTATTTATTTTATTGACACACATTTCTGCGACCACCATACCTCAAAGCATAATCTCTGCAGCTCATTGAATTTGCTGAGACTTTTCGGCGGACTTGGTTGCGGGGGCTCGCAACTACCGATACCGACATTCGTTGCGGGTTGCCATCTAAGGACAGAAGAAACTCGCCTTCTGCCTTCAGAATGGAAGTGATGCGACATGAGCAACCAACATTCCCGATTCTCAAGACAGAGTGTCAAACTCGGATTTGCTCGACGCTACACCTCAATCTCGATACCCTGTTCGACAATATTGCTTATAGGGGTGTATAGGTCGATTTCAGCCTCAGGGGCCGTCAAGGTAACAATGAGGGCATAACGCGCCCGTTGCTCGCAGATTTCACGGCGTCTGCGTTCTTTCCACCAACCGGATACAGGCCTGATACATATCACGTTGCGCGCGGCAAGCTGGGCGCCGGTTCCGTGCCAAACATCGCAATGCAGGGAACCGGCTGAAATGCTGTTCGGCCCTAACAACCATTCGCCGCTATCGGGCTCCGCCCTCGGCCCAGCCCTGCGTGGGTCTTCACGTTCCTGAGCATTGACCCGGTGTCTGAACTGGTCATTGGTCTCTCGAGGGCGCTTGAGATCGAATCGGAGGCCAAAGGACTGGTAGCGCTGAGGATCAATAGCTGCTGACTTGCCTGGGTTGGGCTCCACGAAATAGGACAGCGTGATCTTGAGTGTGAATTCCTGGTCTCCGTATTGTTCAAGTACGTCTCGCGGCCAAGGCAGAGGGTAATAGTGACATTCGTTGAAGACGACGCCTTGTTCTCGCCGATAAGGTTGAATCGTTCTCTGTGCCAGGAGCGCAAGGTCGCTGGTGGCCGATGCCGTAGCGCGGCGGTATGATGGCACGCCGTAGCCGAAGGCGCGAACAAGCTGTTTGCGCTTCCGCAAGCGCCCCTCATTCGTGAGACGTTCTTTCATACGCTCCGTCCATTCAGCACTGTGGACGATGAGCGCGCGAATCGTTTCCGGCCATGAATCCGGATGATCGGCTTGCAGGCGTGCGGCCAGTCTTGCTGCCTGAGCAGTCGCGGCACTGGTTGCCGCAAAGTTGACGATGGGCAGGCGATCAACCTCCGCTCCGGTCGTCAGCAGCTCCAGAGACGGGCAATCAATCAGATCGCGCCCATTGCCTGAGACAGCACGATTGCCGGCCTCGAACACAACTTCCGGCTTGATAGGCGTTTTGCTGGAATGCCACCCGGTAGAATTTCTGGAAAAGGGGCTGACATCGCCGGCGTCCACCACGGGGCGATGTCCTCTGAAATACGGATCAGCGGGATCAATGTCGGTCTTGTCGGTATAACCCCCAATCGAAAGGGCATTCCATGCCTGAGCCGGGTCTTCGATAGGATGATCTTCAAGCGCGCCCAAGCGGTCGATCTGCATCGCGTTTCGAACATTGCCGCCGGAAATGCAAAACAGTCGGTGGGGCCGGTCGACTTCATCACCGACAAGAAGCCCCGCCGCCGCCCGATCAACACAAGCGCTCCAACTGCTGGCCCGTTCACCAGAGCGGTCCTCATTGGTTACGGCCATACAAAATACGCGGTTACTGTTGGGATTCTCGATCTCGGCACGCGCCACAGCGTTCAGCGTGATTGACCCGTAGCGGGACGGCTCGTTGGGATCGAAGCCGTCCGCCGGCATGATCCGAACAGATTCCAGTCGGTGTCCAAGCCGATACTCCTGATAGTCTTGCAAGCGTGCAAACAGATCGCCATGCAGAGCAAGGCCCGCCATTGGAGTGCCGTGGCTTTCCCGGACATTGTCCGTGGACGGCCAATCCGGATTGGCGGCCATCAGGTCGCCTCCAGCCAAGGCTGGTTCAATCAATACATGCGCCCTGTTGACGCCGGTGTCGAGAAGGCAGACGCGCGGCACATTGGCGCCAGGCCAAATCGTGCGGTCAGCAAGGTTGGCCGCCCAGTCGTACTGGTTTTCGCGCTCTTCCTCCAAAAAGAAATTCGGTGTATCGGAGCCGCGGCGCAATTCCATGATCCCGTCGGCGACAACCAGCGCAAGCTCGATGTCGGCGCGACGGGCGAGAACAGGAATGACCGTAGATTCAGGGAATTTCAGCCAGCGATCCTCATCTGCAACCCGGCATTCCATGCGCCGAAACACAGCGGCATCGTCATCCACCTCATCGGGTCTGCACCAGACCTCCCACCAGATGCGATCCTGCGCATCATCCGGTAGCGCGGCGGGGTTGTCGGTCCAGAAGGAGAAAAGGCGGGCACGCCGGATCGTTTCAATGGGATCGACGTAGTTATTGTTCGGAGGCTTGTTGCCTCTCTCCGTCAATTCACCGGTCGCATAATCCTGAAAGATGTTCTCCAGAACAGGCACCGATGCATCGGGAATGAAAACAACCGTTGAAACTCGCTCCGTGTCCGGGTCGATTTTCGTAGCGCCAACTGCGATATGATCCCGTTTGCGTTCGAGTTTCTCTGCCTTCGCCCCTTTTCGCAGTTCGACTTCGTAATAGGCCCCTTCACTTACCGCCAAATCTTCCGGGATTTCCATCTCGCCACGCGCTTCGCGTTCCTCACGGAAAGTTGCCCGGAGCTGCTCACCCAGCATTCTGCCGTGCTCTTCTCGAACCCGCGGGGCTTGCCCATCGCCAACATTCTGCGGAGGGGAGCTATAACGCCTGGAAACGGCAAATTCGGAGATATTGATGTGTGTCCGATCAAATTCAGGAGGCATGAGGCTTTCTTACGTGGCTTTCGTATTCGAGAATGCCTCCTGCATTTCACGGCGTTCGTGCAAACGCCGCAAAAGCTGATCGGTGGTGATGGATTTCCTTTCATCAAGGATAGCCGCCTTGACGGCGTCCTCAGCCGCCTTGGCGATTTCCGCTTGGCTCAGGTCAGCGGCGGCAGGCACGACTTTCGTCCACGCAAGCCGCCCCGCCTTGAAGGGGCGCAACCCGATTGTAACGATACGCTTAATGTCCTCTTCCGATGGCATGTCGAAAGTCAGAACAAGATCGAAGCGGCGCAAAAGCGCCTTATCGAGCAGTTCCGGATGGTTGGTTGCTCCGACAACAAGACTGTCGGTTGCACTCTCTTCCTCCATATATTGCAGAAAGGAATTCAAGACACGCCGCATCTCAGCCACATCGTTCGTCGCGCTGCGCCGACCGCCCACGGCGTCGAATTCATCGAAAAGATAAATACCGCGCCGCTTTGCGGTTTCATCAAAAACAAGCCGCAGCTTGGCGGCTGTCTCACCCATATATCGTGTGATAAGCGCCTCAAGGCGAATGACAAAAAGCGGCAAACGGAGCTGACCGGCCAACGCCTCAGCCGTCATGGTCTTACCCGACCCTGGTGGCCCTAGAAACAGCGCACGCCGACTGGGAGCTTTTCCATGTTCGCGTAGCCAATCTCGCCGTGCCTGTTGACGAACCAGATCATCAAGCCGTTCGCAAATGCGGGAGTTTAAAACAACATCTTTGAGAACATAACGCGGCTCACGGAACTCAATGATGCTTTCCAGGTCGCCACGGGGTTGCGCAAACTGAATGGGGACACCGGATTGAGACCGGGAGCGGGCTTTTTCCACAGCGGAACGAAGCTCTTCAGCAGTCGATCGATGCCCTTGACGAGCCTCTGATGCAGCGATTTGCAGAGCAATCGAATAGAATTGCTCGTCGTCATCATCTGCGCGGCTGCGCAACATCGCCAATATTTGCCTCGCGTTCGACACCGTTTAATCTCGCCTCCTTCTCACCTCTGAGCTTGTATCCGTTTTTGCTTCTTTGAACTACAAATTCTTGTGCGATACCCCGTAAACGCGGCTGGACCTACGGCAAGCGCTTCCCGTCATGCAACTCCGCTGCCATATTACCTGTGACGCCATCCATTTGTGGCCCTAGCTGGGCTTCTTTCTTCCGTCTCCCTGACACGCCATACAGGCGATAGATACCCCGACGGTGCGGCAAGTTCTATGTGGAATCAACTGGCGTTTCTGCCCCCTGCCCTTCGCGCCCTGGCGAAGCCACGATCCGTCGCAATGAACCGCTCCAGCATCGGCACGATGAGCTTCACGGGATCGGTGACGGGCTGGCCGGTTTCGCGGGCCAGTATATCGGCATAGGCGACGAGATCGCGGTGGAGCGGCGCGGGCAGCTCCACCGTCACTTTCACCGGCTTGTCATCGGGCAGCGGACCGAGTTTCAGCTTGGCCATGTTCAACCTCCTACGGGCTCGAATATCAGGTCGCGCGTCACGATGATCCTGACCGGGAATCCCGGCCGGATGGTCAGCGTGGGCGCGACTTGCAACTGGCGCTGAACGATCTGCTGGCCGGCCTGGTTGATGGTGTCCTGCGCGCCGTCGCGGATGGCGCGGATCAGCCGGTCTTCGTCATCGGTGGCGAGTTCTGTGCCGACGCCAAGCAAGGTCGAGAGCCCGGCCGCTTTCATGATATCCCACCAGTGATAATCGACGCCATCCTCGAGGCCGGCATAGCCGGAAGCGTCCGCGCCCGGCAGGCGTTCCAGGACGATCGAGCGGCCGCCCGGCAGGATCAGGCGGTTCCAGACCAGAAGCACGCGGCGCTGGCCGAAGGTCACGCCGTCATCGTATTGGCCGATGATCCTCGTCCCCTGCGGGATCAGGAGCAGCGAGCCGGTCGGGCTGTCATAGACGTTTTCAGTCACTTGCGCCGTGATCTGGCCCGGAAGGTCCGAACGGATGCCGGTGATCAACGCGGCGGGGATGACCGAACCCGCCTGCAGGATGTATGGCGATGCGGGCGGTGTTACACGATCAGGAGCAACGGTCTGGCGATCCACCGGACCATTGAGGAAGGCCGTGTGCCGGTCCTGCGTTGCGGACTGGCCGCCAGGGTTGAGGTTCGCAATGCCGGGTGCCGCGGCGCCAGGTGTGGCCCCACTGCGCGGGCCGGACTGGAAGAACACGTTGCTGAGCCGCGCGGCTTCTTCTTCGGCGCGTCGGCGTTCCTCTTCGGGATCGACGGCCGGTGTGGCGATGGCGGGCGAAGCGACAGGTTGTCCACGTTCCTGCGCGTCAAGGATCGGACGACCGAGATCGCCCGGCAGCGCCGGACCGAGAACCGGCCCGGTATAGTCGGACGGCAGGCCGGTGAGTCCGTCCGCCGTGGGCCGGTTCTCGGTGGAATAGAGTTCTTCGCCGTTTCCACCTCTGTCCGGCACCTGAAGGGCATAGATCAGCGCCCCGCCGATGCCGAGAAGCGCGACGGCGCCGATACCGGCAAGCATCTTCCGGGACAGGCGCGTGACGCGCGGGGGTTCCGCACGCAGGCGCATCGGGGCTGCGGTTTCGGTGTCACTCATGACGATGATCCTCCGTCGTGCGTGCCGCCTTGTTGCGGAGCGGCTGTCTTCCGCTCTTCAATGCGCACGATCCTGACGACCCGCTGATGCTCGCCGCTACCGAGACGCAGTTCGGCCGCACCGAACAGACGATCCACGATCAGGACGTTGCGGTGGATGCGGCTGTTGACGATCTGGGGTTCGCCATCGGACCCGAGGACGAATAGAGGCGGCATCTCGCCCTGCACAATCCCGGCCGGGAAGACCACATAGACACGCCGCCCGTCATCGAAGACGGAGACAGGCCGCCAGGGCGGGCTGTCGCCCTGCACCTGCAATCCGTAGCGGTAATTTCGGGCTGTCTCGCCCGGGATGATCGGTGCGGCGGGCACGGCTCGGCGCTGACCGGCTGGCGGCGCGGGATAGGCCCAGGCTACGGCCGGCATGTAAAGCGATTCCCGCGCGCGCAACTCGATCATATAGGTGCGCCGGTTGGTGGTGACGATCAGATTGGTCGAGATGTCCGGCCGGGTCGGCTTGACGAGGATATGGACGCGACGGCTGTTGCCGGCCCCGCTCTCGGTATCGCCGATGATCCAGCGGGCCGTGTCTCCCGCCGCGATCGGTCCCGCCCCGGCCAGGTTCTCACCGGGCTCCAGAGCGATATCGGTGATCTGTCCCGGCGAACCATAGACCTGATAGAGCGCGCCTTCGCTCCAGGGATAGATCTGGATGGCGTTGTAATAGCCCTCGCGTCGTGGCTCGACGCGAGCGGCGGCATTGGCGTTCTCGACGCGGCCAGACGGCGTACCGGCCGCCTGTCCCCCACGCGCGACGGTCCAGGCCGGTGGCGTGTGCAATGGCCGGGGGCGGTCATCGTTGGCGGCCGCCTGCACCGTAGGCAATGGCGGCACGGACTCGTCATAGGAGAATTGCGGCGTGCGATTGGTGGCGCACCCGGCCAGGACGCTCGCGGAAAGCAGCACAGCCGCAAAGGCAGGTTTACGGAAACCCGGAAGGACGGGTTTACGGAAGACCGTATCAGTCATTGGCCCATCTCCCGCGACCAGGAGATCGCATTGACATAGATGCCGAGAGGATTGGCGCGCAGGCGCTCGGCGGTGCGCGGGGTCTGGATGACGATGGTGAGGATCGCGGTCCATCGCTCGGTGGTGGAGAGTTGGCCGTTCTCGTAATGCCGTTCGGTCCAGGCAACGCGAAAGCTGTCCGGCGAGGCCCGGATGACCGAAGACACCTCGACGGCGATTTGTTGGTGGCCGACCTTGGTGAAGGGATCGTTGCTGCGTGCATAGTCGTTGAGCGCCGCCGCGCCGCGATCCGTGGTGAACTCGTAGGCCCGCAGCCAGTTCTGGCGCACGATGATCGCGTCGGCCGGGATCGACCGGACCTCTTCGATGAAGCGGCCGAGATGGAAGGCGATCTGGGGGTCGGTCGGCCGATAGTCGACATTCGCGGGCGCGACAGCCTGCGCCTGGCCGAGATTATCGACCTGGACGACCCAGGGCACGACGGTCCCGCGTGCCGACTGCCAGACCAGCGCCGAGGCGAAGCCGGCTGAGAGAAAGAGACAGCCAAAGGCCATCAGCCGCCAGTTCCTGGCCTGCACGCGGGCCGAACCGATACGCTCGTCCCATGCCTGTGCGGCCCTTTGGTATGGGGTCTCGGGCTCCGGCGTCTTGCCGTAATGGGTCGATGGTCGTTTGAAGAGGTTCATGAGCGGTCGCTTTCGGAGATATTGACGGAAGAGCCGGAACCGTGGCTGTCGCCGGAACGGACGGCATGGGCAGCCATGGTGGTGCCGTGACTGAGCGCCTGCCGGCGATGCATTCGCTGCGCCCAGGCCGGTGGTCCGCCGGCCGGCGCGGAAGATGATGCGGTCGCGGTTTCGCTGGCGTCGCCAACCGTACCCCTGGTGGATGCGCCGCCGCTTGCGCCGAACCCGGCCCGCGCGCCCTCGGCAAAGCTAGATCTGACGCTGTCCGAGGTTTTCGACGCTGCGCGCTTCAACGGTGAGACGGCGGCGGACCCTGCCGCGCGGGCGACGCCGCCGAGGCCGGAGGCAACACCGGACGCCCCGGTCTGGCCGAGCGAGCCGAGGCTGTAGGCGGCGAAAGTCGCTCCGGCGGCAGCCGCACCGCCACGAACGGCCGCGGCGCCGCCGGAAAGCCCGGCCGCACCACCCTTTGCGCCAAGCATGGCCGCGCCGCTAGCCGCCGCACCACCCGCGAGCACCATGCCGCCGGCGGCAAGGCCCGTGCCTACGGCGGACCCGGCCCCGAGTTGCGGACCGCCGGAGACGAGACCGGATGCGATGCCGGGACCGAAGATGCCGAGGCCGAGCAGAGACAGCGCCGCCAGCACGATGGCCATGGCGTCGTCGATGGTCGGTGTCGCACCACCAAAGCCTGCGGTGAACTGGCCGAACAACGTCGAGCCGATGCCGATGATGACGGCGAGCACCAGCACCTTGATGCCGGAGGACACCACGTTGCCCAGCACACGCTCGGCCATGAAGGCGGTCTTGCCGAAGAGACCGAAGGGAATGAGGACGAAGCCGGCGAGCGTGGTCAGCTTGAACTCGATCAGCGTGACGAAGAGCTGGACGGCCAGGATGAAGAAGGCGAGGATGACCAGCGCCCAGGCGAAGAGCAGACAGGCGATCTGGATGAAGTTCTCGAAGAAGGCCCAATAGCCCATCAGATCCGATATGGAGTCGAGCAACGGCCGTCCGGCGTCGAGCCCGGTTTGCGCGACGCGGCCGGGGCGCATCAGATCGGCGGCGGAAAAGCTGGTGCCCGAGGCTTGCAGGCCAAGGCCGGCGAAACTCTCGAAGACGATTCGGGCGAGGTTGTTCCAGTTGCCGATGATGTAGGCGAACACACCGACGAAGAGCGTCTTCTTGACCAGCCGCGCCATGATGTCGTCATCGGCGCCCCAGCTCCAGAACAGCGCGGCGAGCGTCACGTCGATGACGATCAGCGTCGTCGCGATGAAGGCTACCTCGCCGCCGAGCAGGCCGAAGCCGGAGTCAATATAGCTGGTGAAAACCCCGAGGAAGTTGTCGATGACGCCCGTGCCGCCCATGGATCACTGACCCTGGTTGTCGCCTCGGGCGGGATCGGAGGGCGCGCGGCCGAGGAAGCGGTCGCGGGATGCCGCCCAGGCGGCGAGGCAATCGGCATCGCGGGTCGCTGCTTCACCAAGCCGCTGGCACCGCCGGAGCGTCGCTCGGAGCGGATCGGCCGGCCGCTGAACGGTCGGCGCGGCCCTGACCGGTGCTGGGTCGTCCTCGCGGGTCATCTCGATCACCGTCGCTGTGATGGCGAAGGCGACGAAGACGATCGCTCCGATCCGTGCGAGGTTTCTGCCCTCCATCGCTTCCCCCTTTCCGGCTGCCCGCCGTTTCAGTTGTTGCCGTTGAACATCTGCGCGTTACCAGGCTGGTAGCCGCTGCCCGGGGTCAGAAACCGCTCGCGCTGGATACGCCCCTGTTCGGCGGCTGTCGCGCGCTCGGCCTCGATCAGTGCCTCCGACCGGCCGTTGGCGGAAAGCAGTGCCACGAGGTCGGAAAGCTGCTGCGATTGGAGGGCAAGAAGCTGATTGCCGGCCTGCGTGGCCTGCAATGCGCCGGTCGCGCCCTGGCTCTGACCGACGAGCGCTGACATCTGCGTACGGTTGGCGTCGATATTGCCGACGACGCCGGCCTGAACGCGCATCGCGTCCTGCAAGCCGCCCACCGTATTCTCCCAGCGCGACCGGGCGTCGGCGACGAGCTGCGTGTCGGTCGCGGACAGCGAGATATCGCCGTATTTCTGTTGGAACGCCTGGTCGACGGTCTGCACGTCGAAGGCGATGTTTTGCGCCTGATTCAGAAGCTGCTGGGTGCGCTGGACGTTCTGCTGGAGTTGCTGGAGCGAGGAATACGGCAGGCTTGCAAGATTGCGGGCCTGGTTGATCAGCATCTGCGCTTCATTCTGAAGCTGCTGGATCTGGTTGTTGATCTGCTCCAGCGTCCGGGCCGCCGTCAGTAGGTTTTCGGCATGATTGGTCGGGTCATAGACGATGTCACCGAAGCCAAAGAGCGCATGGGCCGGGCTTGCCAGCATGGGCGAAAACGCGATCGGCATTGCCAGTGTCAGTGCGATCACTGAAGCACTGGCGATGCGGGGCACGGGAAAACGAGTCATGGAAGGATCTCCTCTTCATTGAGACTGGGGTCGGGGTCCGTTCCGGCCGGGATGGAATCGTCCGGTTCGGTCTCTGGCTGGACATCGGGGGGCGATGTGATCTCCCCTCCGGGCGCCTTGACCGCGAGATTGGTGAGGTTCGGGATCAGGTCGGTCGCCCAATCGACGCCGCGATGGCGCAACCAAGCGGCGAGAAAGCCGTCACGCCCATGTTCGGCGACGAGTTCGGCGATGCGGGTTTGATCGGACTTGGCGAATGCCGCGCAGAGCGCGAGGCCGACTTCGGACAAACCCAACTCGAACAGGCGGTTCCCCCGGCGGCTTTGGCAGTAGTAGTCCCGTTTGGGCGTTGCCCGCGCGAGGATTTCAACCTGCCGATCGTTGAGGCCGAAGCGGCGATAGATGGCGGTGATCTGCGGCTCGATGGCGCGCTCGTTCGGCAGGAGCAGCCGCGTCGGGCAGCTCTCGATGATCGCAGGCGCGATATTGCTGCCGTCGATGTCCGACAGGCTTTGCGTGGCGAATATGACGCTGGCGTTCTTCTTGCGCAGGGTCTTCAGCCACTCGCGGAGCTGGCCGGCAAAACCTTCATCGTCCAGCGCAAGCCAGCCCTCGTCGATGATGAGCAGCGTCGGACGGCCGTCGAGCCGGTCGCCGATGCGATGGAACAGATAGGCGAGCACGGCGGGCGCCGCGCCTGTTCCGACCAGTCCTTCGATCTCGAACGCCTGCACGTCCGCCGAACCGAGATGTTCTGTCTCGGCGTCGAGCAGTCGGCCATAGGCGCCGCCGACGCAGAACGGACGCAATGCCTGCTTCAGGTCATTCGACTGGAGCAGCACGCTCAGGCCGGTGATGGTGCGTTCCTCGACCGGCGCGGAGGCGAGCGATGTCAACGCCGTCCAGAGGTGCTCCTTCATCTCGGGGGTGATCGCGATGCCTTCGCGCATGAGGATGGCGGTAATCCAGTCCGCCGCCCAGGCGCGCTCATAGGTGTCGTGGATGCGGGCGAGTGGCTGAAGCGCAACCGAAACCTGGTTCCCCTCTGTCAGTCCCCCACCAAGATCGTGCCAGTCGCCACCCATGGCGAGCGCGGCGGCCCGGATCGAGCCGCCGAAGTCGAAGGCGAAAACTTGGCTTCGGTCATAGCGCCGGAACTGAAGCGCCATGAGCGCGAGCAGCACGGACTTGCCCGCGCCGGTCGGGCCGACGACGAGGGTGTGCCCGACGTCGCCGACATGAAGGGAAAACCGGAACGGGGTCGAGCCTTCGGTCTTGCCGTAGAGCAAGGGGGGCGCATCGAAGTGCTCGTCCCGTTCCGGCCCCGCCCACACCGCCGATAGCGGGATCATGTGGGCGAGATTCAAAGTGCTGATGGGCGGCTGGCGGACGTTCGCGTAGGCGTGTCCGGGCAGCGAACCGAGCCAGGCATCCACGGCGTTGACGGTTTCCGCCATGGCGGTGAAGTCGCGGCCCTGAACGATCTTCTCGACCAGGCGCAGTTTCTCGTCGGCAATGCGGGGATCGTCGTCCCAGACGGTGACGGTCGCGGTGACATAGGCCATGCCCGCCATGTCCGCGCCGAGCTCCTGCAGGGCCATGTCGGCGTCGGCGGCCTTGTTGGCCGCATCGGTATCCACCAGCGCCGATTGCTCGTTGGTCATCACCTCCTTGAGGATCACGGCGATGGACTTCCGTTTGGCGAACCATTGCCGCCTGATCCGGGTCAGCAGCCGCGTGGCGTCGGTCTTGTCCATGAGGATGGCGCGGGTTGACCAGCGATAGGGAAACGCCAGGCGGTTCATCTCGTCGAGCAGGCCGGGCGTTGTCGCGGTGGGAAAGCCGGTGATCGTAAGGACACGCAGATGCGCACCGCCGAGACGTGGTTCCAGCCCGCCGGTCAGCGACTGATCGGCCAGCAACGCGTCGAGATGCATCGGCACCTCGGGCACGCGCACCCGATGGCGGTTCGTCGAGATGGTGGAATGCAGGTAGGTCAGCGTCTCGCCGTCATCGAGCCAGCGGCATTCCGGCATGAAGCCGTCGAGCAGCGCCAGCACGCGGTCGGAACGGTCGATGAAGCCGCGAAGCAACTCCCACGGATCGACCCCCGACTTGTCCCGGCCCTCGTAGAGCCAGGCCTCAGTGCGGGCCGCGTCCTCGGCGGGCGGCAGCCAGAGGAAGGTCAGGAAATAGCCAGATATGAAATGCGTGCCCGCTTCCTCGAACCCGGCTTTGCGTTCGGCATCGACGAGAGCCGATGCGGCGTCGGGAAAGGTGCTGTCGGGATAGGTCGCGGCCTCGCTGCGCTGCGCCTCGACGAAGATGCTCCAGCCCGATCCGAGACGGCGGAATGCGTTGTTGATGCGGGCGGCAACTGCGACCAGTTCGGCCGCAACGGCGGAGTCCAGATCGGGACCGCGAAACTTTGCCGTCCTCTGGAAACTCCCGTCTTTGTTGAGCACGACACCCTGGCCGACCAACGCGGCCCAGGGCAGATAGTCGGCGAGTTGCGCGGCGGTGCGGCGATATTCGGCAAGGTTCATCATGGCCACACCCTCACACCGACAGATGACCGGGGATGCGCAGATGCCGGCGACCGACCTCCACGAACAGCGGATCGCGCTTCGCCGCCCAGACCGCCAGGAAGTGGCCGATTGCCCAGATACCGAGGCCGACCAGCCAGAGGCGCAGTCCGAGGCCCAGAGCTCCGGCAAGCGTGCCGTTCATGATGGCGATGCTTCTCGGGGCGCCGCCGAGCAGAATGTGCTCGGTCAGCGCGCGGTGGACCGGAACGGAAAATCCCGGCACCGCGTCGAGCTGCTCGAGACCCTCCGCCATCAAACGAGCGCCCCGCCGCCGAAGGAGAAGAAGGAGAGAAAGAAGCTCGACGCCGCAAAGGCGATCGACAGACCAAACACGATCTGGATCAGTCGGCGGAAACCGCCGCCGGTGTCGCCGAAGGCCAGCGTCAGGCCGGTGACGATGATGATGATCACGGCGATGATCTTGGCGACCGGTCCTTCGATGGATTCGAGGATCGACTGCAGCGGCGCCTCCCAGGGCATCGAGGAGCCGGACGCATGCGCTGCGGGCGCCATGAACAGGCTGATCGTGGTGAAGGCGGCGGCCGTGGCGATGTGACGGCGGATGTGGAATGCGTGATGGATCATTCGGGTGCTCCTGTGTTCGGGATGGCTGGTGTGATGCGGTAGTCGCCGTCCCGCCCGAGCCCCTCAACGCGGGCAAGTTCGACGAGCCGGCGCGCGGTGCCGCGACCGGACAGAACGGCCACAAGGTCGATGGTCTCGGCGATCAGCGCGCGCGGGACGGTGACGACGGCTTCCTGGATAAGCTGTTCAAGGCGGCGCAGCGCGCCGATACCGGAACCGGCATGGATGGTGCCGATACCGCCGGGATGGCCGGTGCCCCAGGCTTTGAGCAGGTCGAGGGCCTCCGATCCGCGCACCTCCCCGATGGGAATGCGGTCGGGGCGCAGGCGCAAAGAGGAGCGCACCAGATCGGAAAGCGTCGCCACGCCGTCCTTGGTGCGCATGGCCACCAGGTTGGGCGCGGCGCATTGCAACTCGCGCGTATCCTCGATGATGACGACGCGATCGTCGGTCTTCGCCACCTCGGCGAGCAGCGCGTTGGTCAGCGTGGTCTTGCCGGTGGACGTGCCGCCTGCGACAAGGATGTTGGCGCGGGTGGTAACGGCCTCGCGTAGCGTTGTCGCCTGGCCGGCGATCATGATGCCGGCGGTCACGTAATCGTCGAGCGTGAACACCGCGACGGCGGGTTTGCGGATGGCAAAGGTGGGCGCGGCGACGACGGGCGGCAAAAGCCCCTCGAACCGTTCGCCGGTCTCAGGCAACTCGGCCGAGACGCGTGGGGACCGCGTATGCACCTCGACGCCGACATGATGGGCGACAAGTCGGATGATGCGCTCACCATCGGCAGGTGACACGATCTCGCCCGTGTCGGCCAGACCTTCGGACAGCCGGTCCAGCCAGAGACGGCCGTCCGGGTTCAGCATGACCTCGATGACGGCGGGGTCTTCAAGGAAGCGGCCGATGGCGGGGCCGAGCGCGGTGCGCAGCATGCGCGCGCCGCGTGCGATCGCCTCCGGTTTGTGGTGTGTGGCAGTCATCTCGGCCCCGCTTTCGACGGGGCGCGCAACAGACGGTCCCCCATCGGGGTCGATTAAAAGAACCTGATTTTTGGCTGGTTCAACAGATATTTACGCGCGTGCGGGCGTCGGCGGTGATCGGCGGCAAGTAGGATGGGTCCGCATCGCGTGCCCGGGGGCGACCGGTGCGAAACCAAGGCCAGGCGCGGGCCTATCGATTCGCGGATTTGCGTGGACGTCCGCCCTTCGCCCCGTTGGCGCGCGAGGCGGCCGCCTTGGCCGCCGAGGTGGTCTGTCCGGCGCGGCGGGCCATCCAGGCCTTGGTGCCGAAGATGCCCGCCATCAGGCCCGGTAGCGAAAGATCAACGTCCAGGTCCTCCCAATGCAGACCATAGCCCTGACCAAGGAGCTCGACGGCGGCAAGCTGGTCATCGGACGCCCCCTCAAGCCCCTGCGCCAGTCGCGGCGGAAAGGCGAAGGTGCAGCCGTTCTCCAGGTCGACAATCACCCGGCCTGACGTGCGATCATAGCGCGCTGCGGCCGCGCGCGGTTCGCTGGCGTGCGCGGTCCGACCCCGCTCAAGGGCGGCGTCGATTGCGGCATCGGTCAGGTCAGCCATGTATGTCTCTCCATCGCGCCAGAAACGCTTCCCTGTGCTCGATCACGACAGCCATCGCGCGGCGCACCTCGTTCCGCTTCATGCCTTCCGCCCAGACCAGCGCCGGCCCGCCATCGGGGCCGATTAGATTGATCTTGGCGTGACCATCGCCGAACACATGCACATGGGCAGGCTCATGGTCGTCGGTGAAAATGACGATACGCAGCCCGTGCGCGCGGTGGATCGTAACCATCGAGTAAATAACCTATCATGATGGGTTTTTCAAGGAATCATCGGCCGCCATTTCGCCGGCCGGTTCATCCGGCATGGATGGAGCCGGCATGTCGCGCGACAACTCCTTGAGGAACCTGTCTCCTGTGGCGAGGCGTCTGCCAAGGGACTGCATAAAGCCGTCGAACCGTTCCGCGCCTTTCGCTCGCGCGGAGGATTGAGCGTTTTCCGATAACGGCGGTGTAACCGTCAGCCAGAAGCGGATGAACAGCGAAAGGGTTTCGCCCAGCACAGCAAGATCTTCGTCGAGCCCGTCGATCTGGCGACCAAGCCTGTCGAGGCGCCGCGACATGGCCGCCTCCAGACGATCCGCCGTATCGCCGGAGAGGAAAGAGGCGACGGACGCCTCCACGATGGCGGATTTCGAGACGTTGCGGCGCAGCGCCAGCATTTCGACCTGCTTGAGCAATTCCGGGTCGAAGTAAACATTCATGCGGGTTCGTGTGGCCATCGGTAGGTCCTCAAAGCTCAATGCCGTCGTCGGGATTCATCGATGCCTGCCGCGCTACCACCCGAACACGCTGACGAAGGGCACGCGCCTTTGCGGCATCTACCTCCGGTTCGTCGTCGAGGATATCGAACTCGCGGGCGGGCGATGGTGGTGGTGGAACGATGTCCTCGTGCTCGGGCAATTCCGGTTCACGGCGGATGCCGGCATTGGCCGGGTCACCGTCGGTCCCGTCGATATCCGTCGAGGTATGGCTCGTCGCCGAGACCAGACGGTTCGACCAATCGTCGGAAGACGGATTGGGACCGGACGGAGTGGAAGCCGGATCGGGAGGCGTCAGGATGCGTTCCTGAAACCGGGCGTCCTCGAAGTATCTGGCCTTAGTGGCGCGGATCGGCGGCGTGCCCGCCACCATCACGATTTCTTCGGTGGGCGGAAGCTGCATGATCTCGCCCGGCGTCATCAGCGGCCGGGCCGTCTCCTGCCGAGAAACCATCAGATGCCCGAGCCAGGGCGCGAGGCGATGGCCGGCGTAGTTTGTGGAGTCACGCAACTCGGTCGCGGTACCGAGCGAGTCCGACACGCGCTTGGCCGTGCGTTCGTCGTTGGTGGCGAAGGCAACGCGAACATGGCAATTGTCGAGGATCGAATTGTTCTGGCCGTAGGCGCGCTCGATCTGATTGAGCGACTGCGCGATCAGGAAACTCTTGAGACCGTAGCCAGCCATGAACGCAAGGGCTGACTCGAAGAAATCCAGCCTGCCAAGGGCTGGAAACTCGTCCAGCATCAACAGCAGGCGATGCCGCTCGCCGGATGTTTCCAGTTCCTCGGTCAACCGCCTACCGATCTGATTGAGGATTAGCCGGATCAGCGGCTTGGTGCGGTTGATGTCGGATGGCGGCACGACGAGGTAGAGGCTGACCGGCTCCTTGCTTCCGACAAGATCGGCGATGCGCCAGTCGCAGCGTCGCGTCACCTTGGCAACGACGGGATCGCGGTAGAGGCCCAGGAACGACATGGCCGTGCTGAGTACCCCCGATCGTTCGTTGTCGGCCTTATTCAACAGCTCACGCGCGGCGGAGGCGACAACGGGATGAACGCCGGCCTCGCCCAGATGCGACGTGTCCATCATCGCGCGCAGTGTCACCTCGATCGGCCGCATTGTATCGGACAGGAAATTGGCGACGCCCGCCAGCGTCTTGTCGGGCTCCGCGTAGAGGACGTGCAGGATCGCGCCGACCAGCAGTGCGTGGGAGGTCTTCTCCCAGTGGTTGCGCCGTTCGAGACTGCCTTCCGGATCGACCAGGATGTCCGCGATGTTCTGCACATCACGGACTTCCCATTCCCCCTGCCGGACCTCCAGCAACGGGTTGTAGGCCGAGGAGTTCGTATCGGTCGGGTCGAACAGCAGGACGCGGCCATGCTTTCCGCGGAAGCCGGCGGTCAGCGTCCAGTTCTCCCCTTTGATGTCATGAACGATGCAGCTTCCCGGCCAGGTCAGCAGTGTCGGCACCACGAGGCCGACGCCCTTGCCGCTACGGGTGGGCGCGAAACACAAGACATGCTCAGGCCCGTCATGACGCAAATAGTCGCGCTCATATCGGCCGAGCACGACGCCATCGGGGTCGAGAAGGCCGGCAGCATGGATTTCGCGATCTTCGGCCCATCGTGCTGAGCCGTAGGTCGCCACGTTCTTCGCTTCCCGCGCGCGGATGATGGACATGAGAATGGCTGCAGCGATGGCGATGAAGCCGCCCGACGCGGCGATGATCGCGCCCTCGACGAAGATTGCCGGCGCATAGGCGTCAAAGGAAAACCACCACCAGAAGAAGGCCGGCGGATAATAGACCGGCCAGTTTCCCAGTTCGAACCATGGTGCTCCAAGCAGCGGTTGGAAGCCGAGCCGCCAGGCCGTCCATTGCGTCGCCGTCCAGGTCGTCACCAGAACAATGGTGAAGACCACGGCGATCTGACCCCAAAGGATTCGGCCTCCGCGCATACGGACTCCAGTCGGCAAATAGGAACGGAGCCAATCAGAGAATAGGCAAATCCACGACAGGCAACAGGAAAACGGATGCGGGAGGGCTGTAGGATACTATCGGCGGCAAATAGGAAGGGTTGCACTTACGCTATTGTCCACGCTGTTACTGCTGTGCAACTGGCTGTTTCGAAACGCAACGACTTAATCCGGCCGGATTGACCCGGCCTATTTCGTTGGCGAGAGTGAGCAAGTTTCGGAGTGCCGCGCCTTGATTGAATGGCGACCACACGGCCGAAAACGCCGCTGGCTCGGGTTCATCTGCGATGGGTAGGAAAACCACGCCGGAAGTTGGGAGCAGCGCCGTAGCGGCACCAAAGATGGTGATGCCGAAGCCTTGACCGACCATAGACAGTAGCGTGCCGCGCCCCACGTCGAAGCGCAGGATGGACGGTGCGGGCCAGCGCCCGGCGAGGCGCAGCACGATATGGTCCTGAACCTGCGGACCGGTGCCGCCCTGGCGCACAAGGAACGTCTCGCCCACCAGATCAGCCCAGGTAAGGACCGGCTGCGTGGCGAGTTGATGCCGCTCCGGCAGAACGGCCACAAGCGGTTCGGTCCAGATCGGGCGGCTATGGCAGTCGGGCAGCTCAGGCGTTCCGGCGACGAACGCCACGTCCAGTTGGTCGGCGCGAAGCTGCATGATCGCATCGCGGGCCGTGCCCTCCGTGATCTCGACGTTGATACCTTGATGCTCGTTTCGGTATCGCTCGATCAACTCTGCGAGGAAGCTGCCAGGAATGAGAGCGTGGACGCCGATACGCAAACGGCCGCATTCGCCCGCCGCTGCCATGCCGGCCGTTTTCACGGCATGATCGAGTTGATCAATGCCAACCGCGATCTGCTCAACGAACTGCTTGCCGGCCTCCGTCAGCCGGACGCCGCGAGCATGGCGCTCGAACAGGAGGATGCCAAGGTCTTCCTCCAGCGTCTTCACGCGGGCGCTGACACTCGACAGGCTGACGCCGAGCGCATTGGAAGCATGACGGAAGTTCAGATGTTCGGCGACGGCGAGCGTTTGAATCAGGGATGCAAGGGGAATGCGCGACCCTAGCGAGGTTGGCATTCCCCATTGACGATCAATCATGGGTGCGGATCGCCTCCGGCGCATTGCTATCCGCTTTCCGTCATTCGGTAATGGTTTTGAGGGTGAGAAGGCTGGCGAGGGCGCTCAGAATTGTCACAACGATGACGACTAACGCTACGGTGTGATGAGGTATCGCCAGACAAGTGGGACAGAAGCGAATGCTACCAGACTGACGAGCGGCGCACCGCGCAGGCAGCGAGGAATTGTTCTCCATCGCCGTCAATTGCTCATACCCGTGTTGCTGCCATGATGAGCTTGGCGGAGCTTCGCGGTCACAACGGCTGCGATGGCGCTTGCGAATGCGAGCACAACGGCAAGGATTGCCGGTGACGTGTAGCCGTAACCAGCCGAAATCGTGATACCGCCGAACCAGGGACCAAGGGTATTGCCAATGTTGAAAGCGGATATATTGACGGTGCTCGCAACCGTTGGAGCCTCCGTTGCAACGCGCATGACTTGCGTCTGGAGCGCTGGATTGATCGCAAACGCTGCGATCCCGAACGCGAACACAATTGCGATTGCAGTTACTTTCGAAAGAAGGGCTATCGGGAACAACGCAAAAACGACGGCAAGCATCGTGAGACCAATGTAGAGGTTGAGGCTCAGATGGCGATCGGCGAAGTGGCCACCGATGTAGCTGCCTGCAAAAGTGCCCAACCCGAAAAGCACCAATATTGGTGGCACTGCTCCAGGCGAGAAGCCTGCCACGCTTGTCAGGATCGGAGCGATGTAGCTGTACACGGCGAACAGAGCCGCTTGGCTAAGCGCTGTTGTCGCCAGCGCCGACCACATCGCCGGTCGTCTCAGCGGACGCAATTCCGCCATGACATCAACAGTGGATGAGCGCGCGCTGCCAGGAACAAATGCAATGACGCCGACAAGACTCACGCAGGCAAGAACGGCAACGATCCAGAAGCTGGCTCGCCAGCCCCAATGTTGGCCGACGAACGCACCAAGGGGAACGCCGACGATGTTGGCAACGGTCAGGCCACCAAACATGACGGCAATAGCCTTGCCATGTTTTTCCGTGCCGGCAAGGTTTACAGCTACGACCGCTCCTATGCCGAAGAACGCGCCTACTGACAGAGCCGTAGTTATGCGGGCTACCATCAATATCGCATAGGTGGGCGCGAGAGCGCCCAAGGTCTGCCCGATTGTGAACAGGATCAAAAGGCTGATCAGTGCTGCTTTCTGGCTGGTCCGCAGACTGGCGAGCGTCAACGGCGGCCCGCCGATCGCGACCGCGACCGCAAACCCCGAGACGAGCAAGGCAGCCTTGGGGATTGACACCGCGAACTCCTGCGCAAGCAACGGCAGAAGGCCCGAGATCATGAATTCGGTCGTGCCGAGGCAGAAGATGCTTAGGCCAAGGATGTAAACCGCGATCGGCATCGATTCGCTCCTCACGCGCCGGTGATTCCGCCATCGGTCAGGATTGTACGACCCGTGATCCATCGGGCGTCGTCCGAAGCCAAAAACGCGATCGACGCAGCAATATCGTCCGGCTCGGCAAGGCGACGGAGCGGTGTCGCGTTCGCCAGGAGTTCGCGCTTTTCGGCGGGTATGCCCGCCGTCATGTCCGTCCGTGTGACGGCGGGCGCGACCGCATTAACCGTAATTCCCTTCGGTCCAAGCTCGATCGCAAGGGCCTGGGTAAGAGTAGAGACAGCCGCTTTAGAGGCGGCATAAACGCCCGTGCGATCTTTGGGCGAGAACGCCCTTTGCGAGGAAAGATTGATGATACGGCCGCCGCTTTCCGGGAACAGGGCGAGCGCCGCCTGGGTGACCTGAAGCGTCCCCCAGAAATTGACGTTGAACTGCTCTGCGTAGAAGGCGAAATCGATGTCACCGATGGCGCGGACACCGAAAGTCCCCGCGTTGTTTACCAGAATGTCGATGTGGCCGAAGGTAGCTGCGACTTCCTCAATCAGAGCCGCAACGGCGGCTGCGTCCGTGACATCAGCCTTGAATGCTTTCACCGTTGCACCAGCGGCTTGCAGATCACGGACTATAGCGGCTGCTTTGTCGGCTTCGGTTCGATAAGTGAAAGCAACCCGCGCGCCGGACTCAGCGAAGCGTCGGACGACAGCCTCGCCGATCCCGCGCGAGCCGCCTGTGACTAAAGCGATCTTTCCTTCATACGCACTCATTTTTGCACCTCGATTCTGGAATGATCGTCAAAGAATAGGTGCTTGCCTTTCGCTGTCAAGAGGGTTATTGGTTGATCATTCCAGAAAGAGTGCGCATGGCAGGAAGACCAAGAGCCTTCGATCGTGAGCAGGTGTTGCGCAGGGCGCGCGACGCCTTTTGGGCGCGCGGCTACGAAGGCACGTCGATGTCAGACTTGGTCGAGGCGATGGGGATAGCCTCGGCGAGCATCTATGCCGCCTTCGGGTCAAAGGAAGCTCTGTTCCACGAGGCCGTCGCTGATTATGACGCCCATGAAGGCGGTTTTGCCGCGCGTGCCCTAGCGGAGGAACCCACGGCGCGCGATGCCATCCGACGTATGCTCGTGGATGCTGCAACCCTGTTCACGCAGCGAGGAAACCCGCGTGGCTGTATGGTCGTGCTGTCGGCGCCCAAGTGCGCGAAACAGAATGAGGCGGTCGCTGAATGGCTGTCGTCGCAAAGGCGTGCCCGGCACGCGGTCATCCTGCGCCGTCTCCAAAAGGCCCGAGAGAGTGGTGAGATCAGACCGGATGCAGACCCGGAGATGCTCGCGGATTTCTACACGACTTTCCTGCAGGGCCTCTCGATCCAGGCACGAGATGGTTTCCCGAGAAAACGGATTATGAAGACGATCGATAGCGCCATGCTGATTTTCGAGGCGGTGATGCCACACCTTGCTCAGTGACGGCGTTGATGAAGCACCAGGCTTTCTAGACGACTGAACAGTGAAGCAGGTTACCGCCCCAGACCTCGCTGCCGCCCCAATTGCCACGACACCGAACCGCCGTGCACGACGCCCATGACCTCGCGGCCGAGTTGGCGGTCGATGACCGGCCGCCACGGGACAAGGGTGAACTCGTGCGCCTTCTCGACAATGGCGAACTTGCCGCTCGATAGCTGCACGGTCCCGGTGAACTTGCCGCTGACGCTCTCGCCGTCCGTGGCCGCCCGGAACGGCAGCGCCTTGTTCGCGGCGATCTCCGCGCCAACGCTGGCAACCTCGCGCTCGCGCAGCGTCGCGAGAAGATTGCGCCGATAGAAGGTTCGGCCGTCCTGCTGGCGCACGGCGTCGCCGTGGTCGATGTGATGTTCGCGGCGCTGGTCCATCGCCTCGCGCACCTGCTGGCCGAAACCGGCCGGGGCGAGATCCGATGCGTCGGCGGATAGCAGCTGCCTGTCGAGCCAGGTGGCGCCGTCCGCGCCGATCTGCTTTTCAAGGTCGAAGGCCGACAGGGCTCGAACGCTGCCCTGTCGGGTGCGGCCGGCGTCATAGGCGGCGGCGCGGCTCTCGAAATCGTCGGGGATGCGCCATTGGTTGGCGTCGATCCGCTCGACGATCCCGGCGCGGCGCAATGCCTCCAGCCGCCGGACATGAGCATCGACATAGCCCTCATAGTCGCCGCCCGGAACGCAGCCCTCGAACTTCGCCTGCTCCAGATGGCGGCTCGGTCGATAGATGCCGTCCTCGGCAATGGCGACAATGGCGCGGTCGGACGGCCGGGCATTCGCCTCGGCGCGGCCGATCTCGATGACGCTGCCAATCCGGGCATCCTCCAACTGCATGGGGTCGATATTGGCGATGTGGTGTGTCCGCCCGTCGATCCCGTCCACGACGACGGTGAGATTGTCGCCCAACTCGTTGGCGAGATATTTGTCGAGAACGCGGCCGGTAACAGGTGTTGCGGGTGCGCCCTCATAGATGCGGAAGGTCATGGGATCGCGCTCCAGCCCATCGGCGGCGAGCGATCTTTGCATGGTGCGGATGATGTCGCCGCGTTCGCCCAGTTCGCGCAGGGTTGGTTCCAGCTTTTCGTTCAATTCCCAGACGCCGGGGGCGTGTTCGGAGGCGAGGCCCATCCGCCCCAGCTTGGACAGCCGGCGCAGGCGAAGCGTGCGCTCGAACTGCCGCTTCCGCTCCCCCGGCTCGTGGCGCAGGTCGAGGAACCGTCCGTCGGCTTCCTCGGCAATGGCCCGGTCGATGCGGGTGAAACGATCCTGATCTATCTCGGTGGTGAGCTTGCGGGTCTGCTCGATCTCGCTGACGTGGCCGAGTTCCAGCGTCGCCAACTCGCTGGCCCGTTCGCGGACACCATGAACGATGTAGTCGCCGTTGATGACCAGATCCTGCCCCAGATCGTCCTTGCCCCGGACGATGACATGCACATGGGGATGGCCGGTGTTGTAGTGATTGACCGCCACCCAATCGAGCTGCGTGCCAAGATCAGCTTCCATCCGGCCCATGAGGTCGCGGGTATAGGCCGTGAGGTCCGACAACTCTGACCCGTCCTCGGGCGAGACGATGAAGCGGAACTGGTGGCGGTCCTCCTGGCCGCATTCAAGGAAGGCGTCGCCATCGGCTTGGGTCTCGCCGCGCGAATAAACTTGACCGCGCTCGCCGTCGCGCGAGGTGCCGTCGCGCTGGATATAGCGCAGATGGGATTGCGCCTTCCGGCCCTTTCCGGGATGGAGGATGTAGCGCTGCTGCACCATGACGCGGCGCGCGCCGGGTTGCCGGTGATGCCAGCCGCCGCCGAGATTGCGGGTGCGGACGAAGACTGCGCCGCGCCCACGCTTCACGCCCTTGCCGCTCGACAGGACCACATGCGAACCGGAAGGGGTTGCGGGCGTGAACACCGCCGTTCCGAAACTGACGCGGGGCGCGGTGTGGCGCTGTTGCCGGGCGATCTTCTTGGCTTGCGTGAGGAAGCTCTTTGTCTTGCCCGCGCGCGGCGTGTCCGAGCGGATGCGGCCGGGCTTCGGCCGGAAGCGGTTTTCGTCGTCGGCGCTCATGGATGCGCCTCCGGCCCAAATCGCGGAGAATCGGACAATCGGCGGATATGGTGCCGGACAAAATCCAGCAACGCCAAAGTGTTGCGCGAAATCGCGGCACTCCCCGCCTCAAAGCAACAGTGCCGGAAACGGCCGCCTAACCAGTGTGCAGACAACAACAATTTCGGAACTCGGCCCGACATGGTGCCGGTTCCTTCAATCTTGCCCTCCCTCCTTTTCGCCCTTTCCGCTTTTCCTGCAGGGATTTCAGCCAGGTGCAAACCTGCCTGACTGGACACTGGAACGGCGCACACCGAGCGCGGAAACGCGATCCTCATGGGGCTTCTCCTTCGCTGGCGCGGGCCACGAAAAGGCTGTCGGTTTCCGGCTCCGTATCGTCAGGATTGTGCGCAGGAACGGATGCACGGGCGCCAGCCGAACGCGCCGCGGACGGCGGCGTGGCGGCAGTTCGCGCGTCGGTCGGGCGCGTGACGAAGAGCGGAGCTTCACGCCAGTCGGGCGGTGGTGGCGGCGCGTCGGGGGCAGCCATACCGTCCAGAACCGGAACGAGGGTAGACACATAGGCGCGCGTTTCGGGGGGCAATGGGCGGCCGGTCGCAAGGTGGTCGTCGTAGCGCGCGGGACCGGCATTATAGGCCGCCAGCATCGCCGAAACATTGCCGTAGCGGTCGAACATCTCGCGCAGATAGGCCGTCCCCGCGAGGATGTTGTCGCGCGGTTCGTAAGGATCGCGACCAAGGCGATAACGGACGCGCAGGCCCGCCCAAGTGTCGGGCATGACCTGCATCAATCCCATCGCTCCGGCCGACGAGATCGCACGCATGTCGCCAGCGCTTTCGGCACGCAGCACGGCGCGAATCCAGCGCTCGGGTATGCCGAAGCGCTGCGATGCCTCGGCAATATGCGTCGCATAGGGATTGCTGGCGGGTGTGGCGATGGACGGTGCTGGCTGAGCGAAAGTGGGTGCTTCCGGCGCTACCGAAAGCGGAAAGCCGGAAAGGAGAAGCAGCGCAATGCGCCGGGCGGCGCGACGACGCCCGAACGCATGCCGGTGACGCAGCTGGATGCGCAAGGGCGGCATCGCTCAGTCCTTTCCGCCACGCCGAGGCGGACGGTTCCACTGCAACGACCACGCTGCTTTGTCGTCGCCATCTTGAAAGAGATTGGCTCGGATCGCCTGCGGCAAGGCGGGGTCGTCGATCAGGACCGAAAGATATTCGCCGGCCTTCTCGCCGGTCCGCTTCCAGGCTGCGCCGATCTCCGGTCCATCGTCCGCGCCGTGATGAACGCGATAGTCCGGCGCGTTCTCCGCGTCCGACTGTTCGGCGGGAACGATGGTGAGTTCGCGATAGAGGGTAAGCGTATGGACACGCCCGACGAAGTGCGTTTCCTCGCGCGTGAATTGACCGATCTGGGGCATGGTAAATCTCCCGTGGCTTGGGGGTGGATGTGCGGGCTCAGTGCGATGGGGCGCGCCATACGAAGCGCCCGTCGCCGTCTTCATCGGTCCAGAGCGGCTGCGCCCGGCCGATGACGGAACTTGCGGGAATGGGTCCGAAGTAACGGCCGTCGAGGCTGTCTGGGACGTCCCAGTTCATGAGGAAGAGTTCGCCGTCGCGGATCACGCGGCAGCCCTGCCAGGCGGGCAGTTCGCGGCCCGCGCGGTCGCGGTCCAAGGCCGCGCCCATCTCGATTCCGTCAACCGTGATCGTGAGGCCGATACGGCATACGCGCTGGCCCGGCAGGCCAAGAACGCGCTTCAGGAGCGGCACGCCGCGCCCGATATAGCCGCGCTGCACCACGAAGCGGGCGAACCGCTTGGGCGGCATCACGGCGACCAGTTTGGTTACCTCGATCGGGTCCGCTGGCGCGATGGTGTAGAAGCCGACGGGTGCGCTCGTCGTGGCGTTCCAGATGAGTTTCGTCGGCCAATCGGCGGCGCTTGCGGCGGCGACGCCGATGACGGCCACCGTCGCCACCGTGAGGATGCGGCGGCGCGTCATGGGGCGATCCTCCGGCGGTGAAGCCAGGCGGCATGCCGCTCGGGCGAATAGGCGTGCGGCTCCAGACCGGCGGTCAGACGGTTGTGGACATGCCGCCAATGCTCTGGCGAAACGTCGACGGCATTGAGGCCGAGCGCTTCAACGGCGTCGATGGCCGCAAGGGCGCGCTGGACTTTCGCCCAGCTGTGGAGGCGCAACAGGATCTCACCACCGGGACGAACGAAGGGCAGCGTCTGGAACGGCTCGCCGCAGTCGGTGGCCCGCACGATGTCGATGCGCGAGACGATCGTGCCGTGCTCGCCGGCCGCCCATCTGACGAAGGCGAAAATGCTGTTCGGCGCGAAGCCGACAACGCTGCGGCGGCGGTCGATGATCCGTTCGTAGCTCTTCCCGCCGAAGCGTATCCAGTGCTCGACCTTCTGCTTTTGGAAGGTCAGCTCGACCAATGTGGTGAAGGGTGGCGGCTCGTCTGGCAGCGGACGGCCGTGCATGCGGCGGGCCGCTTTGCCGGTCATGTCGGATCTCCATCGGTCGGCGGAAACTCGCGGGCGAGCAGATCGCGCAGCATGTCGGTGACGGTGATGCCGCGCCGGAATGCAGCAACTTTGATGCGCCCGCGCAGCTCGGGCGTGATGTCGATGGTCAGGCGCGCGGTGAACGCTTCGCCGGTAGCCTTGCCGTGCGGCGGCGTCTCGGCCGCCTTGATCCAGTTTTCGGGATCGCCCGGCCGGGATGCGAAACCGCGTTTGCCTGTGCGTCCGGTCATGGGGCCCTCCCGATGTGAAGCTGGTCGATTTCGTCGGTCAGTGCCTCGACCTCGCGCGCGGCCGGGCAGTCGGCGTCGATTTCGGATGCGAGCCGGCCGGATTGCGCGGCGTCGGCGAAGACGACGCGCTGGCCAATGGTGGCCGCGAGTACCGGCGGGTCGTGATCGGCCAATGTTTCGGCCGTCTCGCGGGCGATGACGGTGCGCGCGCCGCAACGGTTGAGAATGAACCGTGCGGCCAGCTCGGGCCGGTAGATGCGGGCTTCGTTCAGAAGCGACAGCATCTCGGCCGAGGCCCAACCGTCGAACGGCGAAGGCTGCACCGGGATCAGCACCAGGTCGGCGGCGAGCAGCGCGGAGCGCATGAGGCCGGCGACACGCGGCGGCCCGTCGATGACAACATGATCGGCGTCGCGGGCCAGCTCTGGCGCTTCGCGGTGCAATGTGTCGCGGGCCAGACCGACGACGCCAAAGGCGCGCGGCAAGCCCTCATGGCTGCGGCGCTCCGACCAGTCCAGAGCCGAGCCTTGCGGATCGGCATCGATCAGCGCGACCCGCTTTCCCTTCCCGGCCCATTCACCGGCGAGATGCAGCGCCAGCGTGGTCTTGCCGACGCCGCCTTTCTGGTTGAGGAACGCGACGATCATGGCGCACCTCGCCGGGTGGCACCGGCACCACGGATCGCGTGCGCGCGCGTCAAAGAAGAAGAGTTAGATTCTCTGTTAGATTCTTCTATAGAGTCTGGCGCGCGATTTGCGCCTAATGTCCCGATACTGTGTGCGCCTAATGTCCCGATAGGATTCACAGGCGTTTCCACAGGCACTGTGGACAGGTTTTCGGGCAGAAAACGCAGCAGTTCCCGCCCGTCCTCCCATTCGATCTGGAGCCGATAGCCGGGCAATGACTGGCGGGCTGTCAGCCGGCGCAGATCGAGCGCGAAGTCGGACGGTCGCGCCAGGCTGCCGGACTTCTGATGGAGGTGGGAAAACTCGAACGCCCAGCCTTCGGGCTGGCGTCCGGCGTGCTTGCGGGCGACGCGATAGAGCCAGCGCTCGATGCCGCCGGTCAGGCGGAAATAGGCCGGATCGATCGTGAGCACCAGCGAGCGGTCGACAACGCTGTTGTAGAACCATTCGGGCAGCACGAATTCCATGCCTTCGACGCGGCCCTTGCCGGTCGTCATTTCTTCCCATTCGTTGATCCAGGAGAATTGCCGCCGCCGCCAATGCCGGCCGCCCCGGATGGTGGTGGCGATGACGGTCGATTGCAGGCGGGCAAGCGCGGCCTTGAGCAGCAGATAGTCTCGGTTGCCGGTGGCCCGCCCGACGGCGCGCAGGAGCTGGTAGGGCATGAAGCGGAAGAAGCGCGACGTGGTGAAACCGCTGTTCTCGGCCGCGACGATCTGCGAGGCGGCCCAGATCAGGACATCGGCATCCCAGATTGTCGCCATGCCATGCTCGGGCATGGCAAAAACCTGCACCTCGACATCGGCAGCTCGATACCGGATCGGCTTCGTGCGCGGCCGCTTGGCCAGCGAAAAGAAGGGCCGCTCCATCAGATCGCGCTGGTCGCGTGGCGCGGCGTCGCCGGTCGCAACCACGAAGGGATCGAGACGGCTGCGTTCGCTGTCCCCGGCGGGCTGCGTGCAGTTATGGTTGTCCTCGCGCAGCATTCAGCGCTCGCCCCGTTCTTCGGGCGTCAGCGGGCGGGCGGGAAAGACCGTCCCGGCATTCTCGTCGCTGGTGGACTTGCGGGCCCCGATCTCGGTCCAGGCTTCCAGATCCCGGAGGGCGTAAAGGACACGGCCACCGATCTTGCGGTAGACCGGGCCGGTTCCGTACGTCCGGTGTTTTTCAAGGGTGCGCAGTGATATGCCGAGGAAGCGCGCGGCTTCCTGTGTGCGTAGCAGGCGCGGCGGCAGGTCCGCGTTATGGCGGTTGGCCATGGATCACCTCCGGTTCGTAGATCGATTCCGTTGCCGATGACGGCGGCGGGCTATCGCGAACCATGGCGAGGGATCGGCGGCCCGTAGCGTGCCGCATTTGCACCCATGCGCTGGCGGCACCCCTTCCGGGCGGGGATCAGATTGAAAAGATGAGGAAATTCAGCGCGTCGTAGCCTTTCGCGCCAATTCGGCGAAGACAATTCGGTGCGCGTCGGTTAAGACTGGACGCGGAGCAGACGCGCTGCTCTGGGGCGTCGAAACCCCTGACTAGCGGTCGGTGTCGGCCGCAACGGCACCACGATCCTCGGACCTTATGGTCGGGGAGCCCATGGCGCATGTCCAGGGCTTCTCGCCTAAAGGTCATGGGGCCGTCTAGTCACGGTTTCGAACTCCCCGATCACCAGGTCAGAGGGGCCATTTGCGGGGGCGCACCGCAAGCCAGGCTCCTCCCGGCAGAAGGGGAATGACAATGCAAACGCCCGTCGAACTCGATCCCGATGTGGAGGACGAAGCACCGACTGGAAACGTCATCACGCCCTATGACGAGCAGCATTTCGTAACCTATATGCGCCTGCTCGACGCGAAGGCGGAAGGTGCGGACTGGAAGGAAGTGGCCGAGATCGTACTACACCGCGATCCTGTCGCTGAGGAACTGCGAACCCGTCGATGTTGGCTAAGTCATCTTGAACGTGCGCAATGGCTTTCGCGCGAGGGATACAAGCGAATATTGGAACAGGCTGCGGCGAATAAGGCGTGAAACGACAAATTATGGCCGCTTCGCTGGCCCGAAGCCATTCGACATGACAGCGATAGCGCCGAATGCCCGACCGATCGGATAGTAAGCCGACATTCGTTGCGGCTACCTCTAGGGTCAGCTGTGCGGGACGAAGCGGACTTTTGCTTTCGCAGCGTATGCACTTGGAAAGTACTCTGCTCGGTGATGTTCGATTGGGCTGCTGACTGCCGACATGCCCTTGACAGGTAAGAACAAAATAGGAACATTTGAGTGAACCACAGAAAATCCGAAGGAGCATTCAGTGACCAATCACCACGGCACACCAATCTGGTATGAGCTTATGACCGACGCGCCCGACCCGGCGCAGGATTTCTACGGTGCAATTATGGGTTGGAGCTTCACGAAGCCGCCTGGCGGCTTGGAACGCGACTATCGGGTGTTCAGAGCCGATGGCGAAGATGTCGGCGGCGTGATGAAGGCACCTGACGGCGCTTGCTTCGCGCCGGCCTGGGCAGCCTATTTCGGCGTCTCGGACGTCGATGCCGCCGCCGAGAAGGTGAAAGCCCTCGGCGGCACCGTCCACATGGAACCGCAGGACATTCCCGGTGTCGGCCGCTTCGCCTTCGTGGCCGACCCGCAGGGTGCGGTGTTTTACCTGATGCGCGGCGACAGTGACGGGAACAGCACAGCCTTTGAACCGAGGAGGGCCGGTCACTGCTCATGGAACGAACTCGTCACCTCGGATCAGGACGCGGCGCTCGAATTCTACGGCAAGCTGTTCGGTTGGGAGCGGGCCGGTTCGGTGACGCTGAGCGGAGACATGGGTGAGTATGTGTTCATCAAGAATGGTGATGCGGATCTGGGCGCGATGATGGACGCGCCGACCAACGCCGGATCTTTCTGGAACTTCGCTTTCTGGGTCACCGATATTGATGCCGCAAAGTCGACGGTTGAAAACGGCGGCGGTTTGGTTCGCATGGGCCCAACCGAAAAGCCGAGCGGGGAATGGGTTCTGCAGGCGACCGATCCTCAGGGTGCCAAAGTGATGTTCATGGGCCAGCGCATGTAAGGGTAGCCGGTGAGGATCCGGAAGAGTGATCGCCGCCTTGTTGCCGCGGCACTGCGGCGTTGGAGCTGCATTGTTGGGCGCTAAGGGCTCGAAACGAACCTCCGCTGCGCGGAGCGCGAAGGTCCGCAGCTTCGGTTGTCGTCTGTGAAGAACTCCTTTTTCATCCTAACCGTCGTTGCCCTGAGAACCGATCTTGATTGGATAATGCAGCAACAGCCGGTAGCCGCCCCGCATCATCTTTTTGCCGTGGGCGACAAGGCGACGCGCCTTGCTCTTTCTCGGGTCGCTCTCGAAATCCTCCTTCGTGCCGCGAAAACCGAGCAGGACTTCGGCGATGGTACGATAGCTCTCGCCTCGCAAGCGTGCGTCGAGCGCACGCAAGGACAGAATGTGCCACTGCCGAAGCTGGTCGGGGATATCGCGAAAATCCCGCCCGGGCGAGCGACCTTTGAGGGACCGCCAGAAGCGCCGCGCCGCATGTGCGCGAAGCTCCATGAAGTCGTCGAGGGGCAGCGTGACAGCATAGAATGCCGCCGCATGCGGGACGGGTTCGGGCAGCCAGAATTGATGTTCGACGCCGTTCACCTGCCAGATGCCGTGCCAGCCATCGGCTGCGCGGCGCAGGACGAGACCGTCGAGATGTGCGAGATCGATGGTCGGGTCGCTCCTCGCGTCCACCGGTTCGGCCGGGACCAGTTTGATGGCCTGCGGCTGGAATCGGGGCGACCAGAACAGCGGATCGCGATCAGGCGGATCGTCGGGGTCGTGCGGGAAATCGCAACCCCCAGCGCCGAGCGAAGGCTTCCAGTTCGCTTGCGTTCGGCCGTTTAGCCCGCACAAGAAGCTGGAAGTCCTGCCGGTAGTCGTGATTGCGACGGAGATATTCCCAGGCGAAACCGGCGGCGGGGATGGTCTTCGTATGCACGTAAGCCGCTGGCGCCCTCCAATCGATCTTCAGCATGGCGCATCCTCCCTACTCACGGACGCACGGGACAGCGCCCGGACTAAAGAGTTTCGGCCGGCGCCTATACTGAAGGTAGACAGAATAACCTGAAACGTCGTTCGCGTAACCAGATCACGTATAGTTATTTTCTTCTTAACTATGTTTCCGTGATCCCGCGATCTATATATAAATGTCGGTCAATAATCAGCTATGCTGCTATTCTTGGTAACCCGCCCTGCATTTAGACGATCCCAAGGATCGCGCGTAGATCGACCTTTCGCGCGATCTCTTTGTTTCAGGCGGCGCGTCCCCATGGCCGGTTCCTTGGCCATTTGCTCTACTGAATGAGGTTCGCGGCGAAAGGACGGGTCCGGGCGGAAAACCGGGTATAGGGGCGCCATGGGCGTAAAGGCTTCCCACAGGCATGGGAAAGGCTCCGACCTTGCGGCCGGAGCCTTCGTGCGTTTCACTCGCCGTTTCGGCGGGTGGGGCGGGACCAGATCAGCGCGTAGGTCTCGCCGTCCTCCTCGTCGAAGAGGTTGGCGTAGATCGGGGCGGTGAAGCTCGGATCGTCGAGCTTGAGGCCCAGATAGTCGCGGCCCTCGTTGGAGCGCTTCGACCAGGCGGCACCGATCTCGGCACGGCCCACCAGGACGCGGTGGCTGGGGGCGTTCTCGCCGGTGGCGCGGGTGTCGGGGACGATGCGCACGCCCTTGGCCTGGACGCTGAGGGTGACGATTTCGCCGGTGAATTCGTTGCCGGTCTTCTTGAAGGTGCCGATGGTAGCCATTTTGAGTCTCCGTTTTCCGTTTCCGGGTCCGCACCATTGCGGCCCGATGGCGATCGACAGGCCGGAGACGACCGGCGGCGCACCCCCGGCATGCCGGGGGTGGACAGCAAAGGCAGAACTTTCTTGTTCCGCGCGGAATGGGCGCAGCCCAGGGGAAGAAAGTTGTGACGGCGCTGTTGCGCCAAGGCGGTCGAGGGGTAGCCGGTCTTCGGCCAGATCAGGCCATTGAAAGGGCCGTATGGAGCGGACACGGGACGGGCAAGGAACGGAGACGATGGCGGCCGCGGATGCCCCGCAACCTGACCGACTGTTCACCGGCGGGCTCGCTCACCCGCGACAGGCCGCGCGCATCTTTCTCCATGCGCCCCCGCCGACGCCTCCCCCGATCACAGCTGTGGTCTGCCGCGCGAACGGTTGGTCCTCCACCGTACGACCACTGCCGCGACGGGGACCTCATGCCGATCCGCACACCACCCCATACCGGCATCCTGACGATCGGGATGGCATGCCTGCGCTGTTCCGGTCCCGCCTTATCGGATCATCGGCAGTGTCAGGCGCGCACGGGAGATCCGTCCGAGGAGTCGGCGGCCATGCCGGCAATGCGGAGGAAGGCGGAAACGCCCACGGCGCCAGCGCTAATGACGGCGAAGATCATCTGCCATGTCTCCGAAGGCATCATGGCCCTGGTGATCCCGAGGGTCGCGTAGAACCCGGCCAGCGCCGCCGGCACCACGAAGATCAGCGCGATTACAAAGCGCGCCCAGAGCGGGCGGACGAGCATGATCAGCGCCTGGCCGATGGCCAGAGTCAGGCCGGCGGCAAAGCCACCGACGAGGATTGCTCTGAGCCAGCCTGCACCGGTGCCATAGGCCCAAATACCGGCATGAAGTCCGACGAGGAACGGCAGCGCGAAGACGGCCAGGTTGAACAGCAACCAGCACATGGCTGCGATGGCGGCAAAAGATGCAAGGATTCCGAGAACGAACATGGTGGTGACTCCCGTTTGACGTGGAACGGTCGCGCCTGCCACCACCACCATGGCGCAAGGCGGAACATAGCATGAAATTGCCCGGAATGGCGAGACGCCATGCGCGTTGGCGCGCGGGCCAATTTGTCGATTGCTGGCTGGCAGCGCTCACGCGCTGCCCTCCGCCAGACGATAGACCGGAATGCCCATCTTGCGGGCCTTGTCGGCCAGGTTGTCCTGGATGCCGGTGCCGGGAAAGATGATGACCCCGATCGGCATGGTGCTTAGCATCTGGTCGTTGCGTTTGAAGGGCGCGGCCTTGGCGTGCTTCGTCCAGTCGGGCTTGAAGGCGACCTGCGGCACCTTGCGGTTATTGGCCCAGGTGACGGCAATGCGCTCGGCGCCTTTCGACGATCCGCCATGCAAGAGCACCATGTCCGGGTGCTTGGCATGGACCTGATCGAGCTTGGCCCAGATCGTCCGGTGTTCGGTGGTGTCCCCGCCCGAGAAGGCGATCTTGGGCCCGGCGGGCAGCAGCACCTCGTTTTCGGCGCGGCGTTTGGCGGCGATGAAATCGCGGCTGTCGATCATGGCCGATGTCATCTGGCGATGGTTGACCCGTGAACCGGAGCGCGGCGACCAGGGCGTGCCGGTGGTGCGCAGGTAGAATTCGGCGGCGGTGTCCCTGAAAGTCTCCATGCTGTCGCGGCGCTCGATCAGGCTCTGGCCGATGCCGATCAGGGTTTCGAGCTGGACGGATTTGACCTCGCTGCCATCCTGTTCGCGCTGAAGGCGCCTCTGTGTCTGCTCGTTGTCGTCGAGTTTGCGCTCGATCCGCTCCACGGCGCGGTGGAAGGTGTTAACGGTGGACCACATGATCTCATCAAGGTCGGAATCCAGGCTGGTATCGGCCATGGTGGAAATCAAGGCGTCGAAGATGTCGGCTACCGCGGTCTGGATGGCGGTATCTTCGGGCATGATCCGGGGATCGGCCTCATCCTCGGCGGGACGGTAGCCATAGAGTTCGAGGTCTTCGATGACATGGCCGGTCGGGGACGTGCTGTGATCGGGTTCAAAATCGTCATGGGCGTACATGGGATGCTCCGTCGGCTGGACCGCGACCGTCGCGGCCTTCATGGCGACGAAAGCCCACGGGCGGTTCGGTCTGGCAGCCCGAGCCCTTTGCGAGGGCCTTGATGGACGGGTCCGGCTAATTTGTTTCGCGCTGTAAAGCCCCGAAGGGGCGACGGAAATTAGCCGGACGCGGCCATTGCCTGACCGGAGCGTTTGTGGGCCGCTCGCCCTCTGAGAAGGCCAAGGCGCGGCCCATCTGCCGATGGAGGTGCCTCCCTCTGCGCATGACAGGATTGATCCTGCCCGATCGCGGCCCCAGTGCTGGCTATGGCGTCAGGGCCATGAAGCGGCTGACGTCCTCGGGGACGATCTGCACCCGGATTTGTGCCCGAAGTGTTTCCAGTCCTCGAGCGACGAGATCGTCGTTGAAGTCCCCCATCATGGGCGAGAGCGTGATCGCCTCGATGCCGGCCTCGATGGCCCGGTCCACCAGGCTATCCCGCGCGACGTCGCCAGCCGGATCGTTGTCGCGGACGATATAGAGCCTGCGCAAATTCGGCGGGAACAGGATGGCGGCGAGATGCACGGCCGAGAGTGCGGAGATCATTGGCATTATTGTCAAAGCCTGTCGCAGGGACAATATGGTCTCGATGCCTTCTCCTGCCGCCATGACATCCTGCGCTTCCCCGAAACGAACGGCGTGTCCGAGTAGGTCTCCCATCGCCTTCCTCGGCGGATCGACAGGCGCCTTACCGGAGCCGTCGCGGGTCAGCCAGGTGCGGTGCGCGCCGGTGATCTTGCCATTGAGGTCGGTGACGGCCGCGATTATGGCAGGCCATGTCTCGGTCGGCCCATGGCCCTCGGGCCGCCAGTAGCAGTTCGGGTGGAAACGCAGATTTGCTGTTCCGCGTAAATCCGCAATGCCGCGACCGCGTAAATACGTCTCTGCGAGACTGCCGATAAGCGGGTGCGTGATGCGCCAGAGGCGGCGGGCCGCCGCGGACGATCCGGATGGTGCTGGCGGTGTTCGGGGCTTGCGGGACTGTGGCTCCGGTTCGGGATGCGGCAGACTGAGGAAGCGTCGGGCTTCCTCGGCAACGTCCGCAAAGTCGATGAGACCGAGGCTTTCGCCGATCACGTCAAGCAGATCGCCATGCTCCCCGCTCTGTGCATCGGTCCATTTGCCAGCCGCGCCCTTGCCTGATTCCGGCCCGGTCAGGCGCACGAACATGGAGCGGCCCGGATTGTTCTGCACATCGCCGACCTGCCAGTAGTTGCCCTGCTTGCGCCCGTTCGAGAGATAGCGGCGGCACACCGCCTCGGCTTGTTGACCGAGACGCTGCGCCAGCTCCGAAGCATTGAGACGCGCCATTACGCTGCCTCCCGCTCACCGATGCGCTCGACCGGGAAACGGTCGAGGAGCTTGGCCGTAATCTCCGGCCCGGATGCCCCCACCGGCACGAAGAAGCGCAGCTTCCACGAGATGATCTCGCTGAAGAGCCCATAGGCGCGAAGCCGATCGCGCATCGTGTCGGAAAACCCGGAAAGCTCGATCCGGTTTGCGCCCATGACGCGGGAGCGGCGCAATTGCAGCCCCTCGGCGAGATCGAGGATCGTCCGGCCTTCGAGCAGCGCGGCATAGGCGGCGTCCGGCGCAATGCTGGCGGTGCCCCCACTGGCCGAGGCATTGTCCGCCCATGCGGGCGAGACGCGGCGACCGATGATCCGTTCGCCTTCATCGGTCTGGAGCCGATAGACGCGGGACGACTCCTGCGGCAGGCGCTTCCAGATCGGCAGGAGCAACCCCGTCACCATATGCAGGATGCTGTCAGTGAACTCCGGCACTTCAACCAGTTCCGCCGTCCAGGCCGAGGCGAACGCGGCGCGATCAGCCTCGACCCAATGGGTCTCGTCCATTATGCGGACGGGCATGTTCTGGGCCTCCATCGGGCGGATCAGCCGGATGCGCCGTTCGATCTCACCATCGTCCAGCATGATGCTGGTGGTCGGGATCTGCACCGCCGCCCGACCGGACCGCTCATTGACCAGCAGCTTTGCGCGCGGATCGTCGAGTTCCACCAGCGCGGCATCCAGCGTCACCGGCTGGTTGCGCCTGCGCTCGGTGAGGGTCAGCAGCCGCGTTTCCGCGCCGGTGCCCGGATGGGTGTGGATCACCTGACGATCGGTGACGATGAAGCTTTCGGCCCTGAGCGTTTCCAGGCCCATGTCATAGGAGCCCGACGCAATCGCCCCGTCGATCCGGGCTTCCAGCAAGTGCTCGAAGGCCGAGAACAGGATGCCTTGAAGCTCGATGGTCAGCGCCAGGAGGCGATTGAGGAAGGTGGTGATCGGCGGCAGATCGTCCTTCACACCATTGCTGTCCATCAGCTTCAGGCCGGTGGCGGATTCAAACCGCTCGAGCGAACATCCCTCGACCTTGCCGCGCACGATCAGCAAATAGAGCTGGCGCAGCGCATCGCGGGCATAGCTCGACTCAAGATTGTCCTCGGGCCGAAACAGGCCCTGACCGCCGGTCTGGCGCTGGCCGCGCGTGATCGCGCCCAACGTATCGAGGCGGCGGGCGATGGTCGAAAGAAACCGTTTCTCGGCCTTCACATCCGTGGCGATGGGTCGGAACAGCGGCGGCTGCGCCTGATTGGTGCGGTTGGTGCGCCCGAGCCCCTGAATGGCGGCATCGGCTTTCCAGCCGGGTTCCAGCAGGTAATGCACCCGCAGGCGCTGGTTCCGCGCCGAGAGGTCTGCATGATAACTGCGCCCGGTTCCACCCGCATCCGAGAAGATCAGGATGCGCTTCTGGTTGTCCATAAAGGCCGAGGTCTCGGCGAGATTTGCCGAGGGCGCGCGGTTCTCGACCGCAAGCCGATCACTTTTGCGTACGATACGGCGCGAGCGACCCGTGACCTCTGCCACCAGATCGGTGCCGAAGCGCTGCACGATCTGGTCGAGCGCCCCCGGAACCGGCGGCAGCGAGCCGAGCTGTTCGAGCATTTCGTCGCGCCGCGCCACGGCTTCGCGGCTTTCGACCGGTTGACCGTCCCGGAAAACCGGCCGTGACGACAGGTTGCCCTCGCCATCGGTGAAAGGCTCGTAGAGCTGCACCGGGAAGGAATGCTGCAAATACGAGCCTACATACTCCCTCGGCGTGACATCGACGGAAATATCGTTCCATTCGTCGGTCGGGATCTCGGCGAGCCGGCGCTCCATTAGCGCCTCACCGGTGGAAACGATCTGGATCACGGCGGCGTGGCCCGCCTCCAGATCAGCGTCGATGGACCGGATCAGGGTCGGCGTCTTCATACTGGTCAGCAGGTGGCCGAAGAAGCGCTGCTTGGTACTCTCGAAGGCGGAGTGGGCCGCGGATTTGGCCTGCCGGTTCAGCGTGCCCTCGCTGCCAGTGATATTGGCGGCCTCCATTGCCGCGTCCAGGTTCCCATGGATCACGGCGAACGCGGCCGCGTAAGCATCGTAGATGCGGCGCTGCTCGTCGCTGAGCGGATGCTCGACCAGTTCATATTCGACGCCATCATAGGAGAGCGAGCGCGCGGTATAGAGACCGAGGGAACGCAGATCGCGGGCCAGCACCTCCATGGCCGCCACGCCGCCGGCCTCGATTGCCTCGACGAACTCGGCGCGGGTCTGGAAAGGGAAATCCTCGCCGCCCCAGAGGCCGAGCCGCTGGGCATAGGCGAGATTGTGAACCGTGGTCGCCCCGGTCGCCGAGACATAGACCACGCGCGCGTCCGGCAGAGCGTGCTGGAGTCGCAGGCCCGCACGTCCCTGTTGCGAGGCGGCGATATCGCCGCGGTCCCCCTTGCCGCCACCGGCATTCTGCATCGCGTGGCTCTCATCGAAGATGATGACCCCATCGAAGTCCTTGCCCAACCAATCGACGATCTGTTTGACGCGCGAAACCTTCTCGCCACAGTCATCGGAGCGTAGCGTGGCATAGGTGGTAAAAAGGATGCCTTCCGTGAGCGTAATCGGCTTGCCCTGAGGGAAGCGCGACAACGGCGTGACCAGCAGTCGCTCCATGCCAAGCGCCGACCAGTCGCGTTGCGCATCCTCGATCAGCTTGTCGGATTTGGAGATCCAGACCGCCTTGCGGCGTCCGCGCAGCCAGTTGTCGAGGATGATCCCGGCCGATTGGCGGCCCTTGCCCGCGCCGGTGCCGTCACCGAGCATGAATCCCCGACGGAACCGGGCAGCGCCTGCCGCATCTTCGGGTGCAACACTCACATTGTCGAAATGCTCGTCCACGGTCCATGCGCCGGCGAGGTGATCGGCATGGGCTTCCCCGGCATAGATCACCGTCTCAATCTGGGCGTCCGACAGGCGCTCGCGGATGTCGGCGGGTAGCATGGGTCGGTAGGAGGGCTTGGGCGGCGCGACCGAGGCCATGGCGGCGGATTGCACCAGCTTCGTCGGATGCGGCTTAGCGCCCGGAATGCGCAGCGATTGCAGCGCATACTCCTCGTAGATCGCATCCGAGAGGCGCGCGCCCTCGGGCGGCGTCCAGTCCACCGTCTCGTAAGCCAGTTCCACGCCATCGGGGTCACTGTCCGGAGCCGCAACCGGCCGCGTGGTAACCGCCCGGGCGAGATAGCCGCGCACCGTCTTCGGCGCAGTCGCCGGAACGGAGCTTGGTTCCTTCGGCAGAGACACCGGGAGACGCGGCGGCACCTGTGCCTCTATCCACCCCAGCAGCGTGGCGACATCGGGTGCGATGCCCGGCGATGCCGGGAAGACGGGCGGATCATCGGCGGGCAGCTTGTCGATGACGGTCAGCCGCGTGTCGATGGCGGTGCCGTGTTTCGCATAGACCGCGCCATCGACGGCGGCGGTGAAGATCACGCGCCCGCGTTCCTGCAAGCGGATGAAGGCATCGCGCCAGGCCAGGGTCTCGGGACCGAAGTTGGCCCCGGTGATCGTGACCAACCGCCCGCCGGGAGTAAGACGGGTCAGCGCCGAGGCGACATGTCGGTATGCGGCATCGGCGGCACGGCCGCTGATATTGGCCATGACCGAGAATGGCGGGTTCATCAGCACCACAGACGGGACAGTACCCGGCGCCAGATGGTCGTCGATCTGCGCGGCGTCGAACTTGGTGACGGTAAAGGCCGGAAAGAGGGAGGATAGAAGATCGGCGCGGGTCTCAGCCAATTCGTTGAGGATCAGCGAGCTGCCGGCGATCTGCGCCAGTATCGCCATGAGGCCGGTGCCGGCCGAGGGTTCCAGCACCACATCGTCCGGCATGATCGCAGCCGCCGACAAAGCCGCGAGGCCCATCGGGATCGGCGTGCTGAATTGCTGGAAGCTCTGGCTTTCCTCGGAGCGCCGGGTTTGCGTCGGCAGCAATCCCGCGATCTTCGCCAACGGATCGAGCCGTGTAGTTGGAGATACGGCTTTACGGAAAAGCGCCTTTCCGTATTTGCGCAGGAAGAGGACCGTGGCGACCTCGCAAGCCTCATAGGCCAGCTTCCAGTCCCATGCGCCGGTCGCATCGGAAACGCCGAAGGCGGTCTCCATCGCACCGCGCAGAGTCGCGGTATCGACGCGCTGGCCGCGTTCGAGATGGGGAAGCAGGAGATTGGCCGCAGCGAGGATCGCGGGCGCAGCCGCTAGCGGCGTGGCCGGCTCGGCCACGGGAGACACGATGTTCATGTCGGGAACCTCGGGAGAGCGGGAACGGACAAGCCTGGACGGCGCTCTCTCTCAACCGCCCGGACTCACCTCGTCCCGGCGGGCCTCTTCCTCTGGATATGGCGACATGAATAAAGCGCCCCGACCTGACGGTGGGGCGCTTTCCGATCACCCGAAGCGGCGACCGGACCCGGTAAAGGTATAGTCGTTGGCGATGATGGTTTCATCCACCGCCTCGTCCGAAGACAGGTAGTCGTATTCGCGCTCAAGCTGGCGATAGAGCAAGCGCGCGAGATCGCGCAGCGCCTCGACAACGGTATCCTTGGCGTCTGCCGTCATGTCCTGATATGTCGGACTGTCGCGCTCGACCGAGATCGCCATGCAATATTCGTGATAATAGTGACTGCGATGGCTGGCCTCGGCGCGAAGCTGGTAGAAATTGCGTCGCTGGATCGCCTGCAAGGCATCGGCGATGCAGTGCAGTTCGGTGTCCTGCGGCGCGTATTCCCTGATCCGGCGGTTCGCACCTTTCTGGTAGGAATACCGGGTTTCGAAACAAGCGCCGTCGCCCTGGCTCCATAAGCCTCGGAACCAGATGCAGGGCTCGTGGCGGGTGCCGCCGCCCATGAGCTGGACGGGGCGGGTTTTGAAGTCCAGGCCGAGGATCTCCGCGATGCGCTGGAAATCCTCATAGACCGCACTGTACCAGTCGTAGTCGAAGCCGCCCTCGCGATACCAGGCGCGGGCTTTCTCTTTCGCCGCATCTGAGAGTTCGTCAAGGCGGTAGACGGTGGTTTCAATGATGTCAGGCATGGAAATCTCCGGGCATGGCAGGCCCGGCGCGTGACCGGGCGAGATGGATGAAAAGTTGGCGAGAGATCAGGCCGCCTGTGGCAGGCGCAGCAGCTCGGCGGCGGTCTCGCGCCAGAATGGATCGACCAGCCTGGTTTCAAGCGTGGCAGCGCGATAGCGCAGGGTGCGGGCCTCGGCGGGGTCGGGTGTGCGGAAGGCCATTCCGCGCAGAGCGCTGGCCTCGGTCACGACCCGGCGAGCTTCGGCGTCGGTGGCGACGGGTTGCTGCCAGAAGATGACACCGGCACGGACGGCGCCTGAGAGGACTAGGCCGTGATCACGATCCTGGATGAGCATGATGCGCGGGCGGAAATGCGGAAAGCTGCCCGGCCCGGTGCAGATGTCGCCCCGAGACAGGCGCAGCGATGCGACACGCATGGCCTCTTCTGGCGTCGGGCATTCTTCAAGCACAATAGTGCGGTCGAAACTGCCGGCCTCGTCACCACCCACGTAGCTGGCTGTACCGATGCAGGAGATGCGCAACGGCAGCTTCTGGGCGCGGTGCAGCGCGGGCAGCATTTCGGTCGCAAGAATCTGACCAATCGGGCGGAAGGCGTCAGGGTGGGAAAAGGTCATCGGGATCGCTCCATGACGGGCGCCGGTGAGCCTCTCCCTCCGGCAACCAACCCGTCACGACCGAACGGCCGAACTCTTCCTCTCTGACCGGGGCACGCCCCGGTTCCGCTGCCGGCGATGGGCCTCCTCGCAGCGCTGAAGGCCCGGTCGCGGGTTTGCCGCGCGCCGGGCCGTGGGGGATGAGGCGCTTTCGCGCCTCAGGCCCATGGGTCCAGTTCCAACTCCACCATATCGTCGTCGCCATCGAACTCGTTGGCGGGCATGGCGCCGTGGGTTCCGTCCCCGGCCTGGAACACGACGATCGAGACCATCAGCGTGGCGGCGAGACTGGCGGCGAAGGCGGTGGCATCTGCATAGGACATCGGGATTGGCTCCTGTCTCTGGAGGCGGGGGACCATCCCCCGCGCGACAGGCGCCCGAAGTGTCTGACCGGACCTGCACTCACCCTCGTGCGTTCGGGCTTGTCCCGAATCCGCGAGGGCGGCACGCGTGCGTAAGCCGACCCCTCCGGGGTTGAATGCCCAAGAGACGGATCAGACCAAGGTTTGCGAATGGAAGCGGGGGTGGTGCTTTGCCTCTGGCAGGTGCCGGATATCCCGTCGCAGATGCTTCACCGCGCCAGCCTGTCGCTATGCTGGCATCAGGAGTGTGTTCGCTCAGGTCGGATTGGAACCCGCTACCCCCGACAAGTTTAGCGGCATCATGGTGAAGCTGGAACTGGACCCATATCGTTCGATGCTAGGTCATCCGCATGGAGCCGGACCGCCTCGACTGACCTTCAGCCCCAAAGCCCATCGGCGATTTCGCGGGCGATCATGACGCGGGCCTTCATCATCACGTCATCGCCACAGGTGTCGATATGACCGTAGAACCGGGCACGACTGCCGTATGCGGCCCAATCGGCATAGCGGCAGTATTCGCGTAGACGGAAGGCGCGCCTGTCTTCCGCCCAATGCGGCTTCGGTTCCACGACCACCATGACGCCGTCGCGCGTTTCCTCCCAGGGCAGCGTGCGTTCGGATGGCGGGTTGGCACGGTCCTCCCTGAGTATCTGGTCGATGTCTAGGTTTGCCGGCATGAGGTATCTCCAAAGAAAAAGCCCGGTCACAGGGACCGGGCGAGTTGCGGAAACGGAAATGGGATCAGTAGCCGAAGCGCCAGGACGGCCATGCCTGTCCGTCATTGGCGTCGGTTACGGCCTGGGCAAACAGGTCACCGTCACCTTCGATCAGCGTGGGATCGCGGATCGGGGTTTCGTCGATGACGACGACATCGGCGACGATGCCGTCCTCGACCTCGACATGAACCGGGACGAGATAGGAAAAGACGATGCGCCGGTTCGGCGTGTCGCGTTTCAGGGTCATGTTGGCCTCCTGAAGTTGAGGAAAAAATGCGGGGCGACGCTGGCCACTCCGCGTGGACGTCATTCCGCCGCGACCATGCTCTGCGTGTCTTCGTCCTCGGTGACATCGTCGTCCTCGCTATCCCCGGCGAGGAACTCGGGCAGATCGTCCGCCTCCGTCTCGGTCTCGGTAGCCGCATCAACCTCGGCATCGGGATCCACCATACGCAGCGGCTCCGGCAGCCAGCCGGTTTCGGCCAGCAGCCGCTCGGCCTCCTTGGCCATATCGCCCTTCTTCAGGTGATCGATGAGCTGAGCCGCCCGTTCGCCGGCGCCTTCGCGCACCGCCTCGATGATCCGGGGCTTGGTCACGCGGCCGAGATAGTTGGAGACGGTTGGCCGCCAGCCCACGGCCACCATGTCGAGACCGGTCGCTCGCGCCAGCCGGTCGGCCTGGGACAGACGCACGTCGAGACCATGTTGGCTGACGCCCATACCGCTAAAGGGGTTGGGCTTCTCGTGCAGCGCGTTGACGCCGAAGCTGACGCAATGGGCGAGCAGCTCCATGCGGGTGTCGTCGTCCTGATCGGCGAGCCAGTCCCAGAGCGCCGCATCGTCGGCCGGGATGTGATCACCCCAGCGTTCGTGCCGGTCGGCGATAGAAAGGGCTGAAGCGCTCTCGCCCAGATCCTCTGCCTGCGCCGGGAAATGAACCTCCCGGACATGGGCCTCAATGCACCCCCTGGTGGAGTGCGGCAGGAAGCAATCGGTGACCAGCCGATGCAGCAGAGCCGTTATCGCTACATGCGGGTTCGTCGCCACGGCATCCCGGAGCGCCAGGGTGCGATGTGCGGTCAACTCGCTGACGAGGCGGTCGGGTAGTGGCCGGATGGTTTCGACCTCATCCTCCTCATCAGTCTCCGCCGAGGTGCCACCGACGGTGATGACGGCCCGCTGGACGTTACCGTCCTCGCCGCCTTCGGGAGACGTGCCATCGGCATCATCGCCCTCCTGGCCTTCCACCACCTCGTCTTCGGGACGGACATAGCCACGCTCGACGGCAAGCTGCCCGTCGTGGCGGATGCTGACGAAAACGCCGGCCTTGGCCATCTGGTCCGCGTCATAGCGCATCGGCCGGGTTTCGCATGCCTCCAGCGCCTCTTCGATCTCACCAAGCCGTGCATCCACCTCGTCGGGCAGTTCGTCAGCCTCGGCATACTGAGCCTCCAACTCGTCGAACTCGTCCCGCAGCTTCTCCCGCTCGGCGCGTTCGTCATCGGTCAGGTCGACGGTGGCGCCACTCAGACGCCGCATCCCGCTGGTATGGCCATAGGGGAAATCCGCCGCGATCTCGATCCACTTCCAGCCCTCGGCGGCGATCGTCTCCGCCTCGACCTTCAGCTTCTCGCCCGCCAGCCGGTCGAGCAGCACAGGATCCTGGAGCCAGCCGCCATCGTCCTGCTGGAAGAGATCGCGCAGCACATGGCCGCCCGCCGCCTCGTACGCCTCGATGCCGACGAAGAGCGCCCGCTTATCGGAGGCGCGCACCGTGGTTTCGGTCAGGAGGCGCCGGATGGTATAGGGCTCCTTCTGCCAGCTATCCTTGATCGTCTCCCAGACCTGTTCCTGCCGTGCGTGGTCCTCGGAGATGGTGAAGGCCATTAGCTGTTCGAGCGTCATGCCGTCCTCGGCATAGACCTCGAGCAGCGCGGGCGAGACGGAGACCAGGCGCAGACGCTGCTTCACCACCTTGGCGTCGACGAAGAACGCCGCGGCGATCTCTCCCTCGCTCATGCCCTTTTCGCGAAGCGCGTGGAAGGCGCGGAACTGGTCGAGAGGATGGAGCGGCGCGCGCTCGATGTTCTCGGCGAGCGAGACCTCGTCGATCAGAATGTCGTCTCCGGCTTCCGAGACGATGCAGGGCACCGGCGCGGTCTTGTTGAGGCGCTTCTGCTTGACCAGCAGTTCCAGCGCCCGGTAGCGGCGGCCGCCGGCAGGGACTTCGAAGAGGCCGGTCTCCTTGCCTTCGGCATCAAGTTCGGGCCGGACATGCAGCGACTGGATTAGGCCGCGGCGGACGATGGACTCGGCCAGTTCCTCGACCGAGATGCCGGCCTTCACGCGCCGGACATTGGACTGGCTGAGCACCAGCTTGCTGAAGGGAATGTCGCGCGAGGACGACAGGGTGATCTTCTGAGTGGCAGTGGCCATGTCAGTTACTCCATGACGGACGCCGGGGAGCCTCTCTCTCCGGCAACCAGCCCGTCACGAAGCGAAGCGCCGCCCTCTTCCTCTGAAGAGAGCGACGCAGGACCGTAAAGCCTGAAACCCGGAAATCAGGAACGCCGGGTCTCCGTGTCGGAGGATTTCCGGGTCAAGGGGCGACCCAAGCGGTAAAGCAGGCGCTCGGCATCGCGGATGCTGCCGGTCTGCCGTGCTACGTCGGCCCAGACCGAGATCGGGAAGTCGCCGGTAAAGAGAAGATCCCGCTCGATCCCCGTGCCGAAGGGCAGCCGGATAAAGCGCAATTCCTCGAAACTCCAAGAGCCCAGCTCGGGATAGCCGATATCGGCAAGGCCGAACATGGTGTCGCCGTTCGCCTCCAGTTCGGTCGCGAGCCAGACGCCGGCGCCGAACGGATTGAAGAACTTCACGATGGGGACGTGGTCGACATCCGGTTGGCGACCATTGGCGAGAAGTTGCGTGCGCTGTGTATCAGTCAGGAGGATCATGCCGCAGCCCTCCCTTCGATCGCAGTTTGCTGTCGCGCATCGACGTCGCCCTCCGGCAGATGGGACAACAGCCAGTCGGCCGCCTTGCTCGCTTGGCTGGCCGCACGCACGATGGCCCGGGAATCCTCGCGCATTACCTCAAGCCAGGAGCCAATATAATCGGCATGGCGCACCGTCGGCACGATACAGAGCGAGGCGCAGCAGAAGGCGGCGTTCATCTCCGCGACGAGTTCCTCGAAGGCGTATTTCCTGGTGCCGAAGCTGCCCGAGAAATCGCGGCCGAGCCGCGAAGCATGCCCCGTGGCGTGTCCAAGTTCATGCAGGGCCGTCCGATGCCAGTTGATCGGTTCGAAATAGGCCTGCGGCGGCGGCACCTGCACATAGTCATGTGCCGGGACGTAATAGGCGCGGTTCCCGCCGATACGGAAATCAATGCCGGTCGCCCGGATGAGCGCCTCCGCCTGTGGTTCGACCGTGCCGGGAGGGGGCGGCGGCGCCTCGACGGCGATGTCCTCGGGCAAGCCCTCGCATTGCGCGGCATTGAACACGGAGAAGCGCTTCAGGAACGGAATGCTGGCAGCCTCTTCGCCTGTCTCCCGTGCACGGCACTTTTCATCCTCCGGGGTGAAGCGGTCGGCGTAGACGACCGTGGTGCCGCGCTCGCCCTTCCTGACATTGCCACCGAGCGACAACGCCTGACGAAAGGTGAGCCAATGCTGAGTCGGATAGCCATGCTGGACCACGGCGCCCCAGAGGATCAGAATGTTGATCCCCAAATACTGCCGGGAAGTGGCCGCGTTCCTGGGCATGGCGAGCGGCGCTTTCGCTGCCGCCGTTCCCCAGGGCTGAACCCAGGGCACCCGGCCTTCCTCCAACTCGGCGATGATCTTGTCGGTGATGTCGTCGTAAAGGCTCGTGCGCGTGCCGCTCTTGCGGGCAGCTCGATGCTCCCTGGCCATTGGAATGATCTCCGCGACGGGCGCCGGAGGCCTCTCCTCCGGTCCTCATCCCGTCACGGAAAACCCGTCCGCACTCTTCCTCTCGGGGGCGTTGCGGGGTCTCCCCGCAGATGGGGGTGTGGCGGCAACGCAGTGCCGGCCAGGGGGAAGGCTTTCCCCAACAGGGTCGTTGCACGCGCTCCCGCACTGTCTCATCTGGCGATCATTGCAGGATTGGCTGGCCCGCAAGCACGGCACCCTTGTGCCGCACCAGGGGCAGCGCCCCTGAGCGACCGGTCCGGCCAAAGCGGAGCGGAGCCCAGGTGTCTGAACCAGATCAAGATATGGAGCTTTGAAATGCGGACGGGGTGACTATTGATGCATTCGGCGCAATGAATTGTCCGTGCTGGGTCGTGACCCTTGCTCAAGGGGAACAAAGTAGCCAAAATAGATCAAATGCTGTGGTTGGAACCCAGATGAAAACGATGTCTGCAAAAGAAGCCAAGAATGGTTTCGGCCTGCTCTTGGATACCGCACGGGCGGAGCCAGTGATTATTACAAAGCACGGGCGTTCTGTGGCAGTCGTGCTTTCAACCGAGGCGTATGAACGGCTTGTCGCCCGCAAAGGTGAGAATAGAAGGGTCACACCAGTTGGCGACGATAAAGGAGACGAGCGGTGACGCGAACAGGATACAAAAAAGGTAAGTCCGAATGACACTCCGACTGATCCATACGTCAGACTGGCAGATCGGGAAGGTTTTCCGGTTTGTTGACAGCGCGACGATGGGTTTGCTCCAGGGCGCGCGCCTGCGGGCCGTTACCAGCCTCGGCGAACTGGCCGTCAAGCACGGGGCGCGGCATATCCTGGTCGCTGGTGATGTCTACGATTTGGAAGCCCTGTCGCCGCGTTCGCTTAACCAGCCGCTGGAGCGGATGCGCAGCTTCCCTGACACGCATTGGCACCTGCTGCCCGGCAATCACGATCCGCACCGCCCCAACGGGCTTTGGGATCAGCTCTTGCGCAAGGGGCTTCCCGCGAACGTCCATGTCTATACGAAACCGGCACCTGTCACCTTTGAGGAGGATTCGCTCTCGATCCTTCCGGCCCCTCTCTATCACCGCCGGCGGCTTGATGATCCGACGGCCTATATGAACGATGCGGCGCTGCCGGACGGATTGTTCCGTGTCGGGATTGCCCACGGCACGGTGACCGGTTTCGGATCGGAGGATCGCGACGTTCCCAACTTCATTGCGCCAGACCGCCCGGCCCGTGCCGGCCTATCATATCTCGCAATGGGCGACTGGCATGGGCAAAAAAAGATCAACGAGCGCTGCTGGTACAGCGGTACGCCGGAGACCGACGCCTTCGATGTGACTGGCGGTGGCCAAGCGCTGCTGGTGGAAATCGACGCCCATAATCGCGCACCGGAAGTCACACCGCTGCCGACCGGCCACTACGAATGGCTCACGCAATCGGAGCAGATCAACAGCCGCGAGGACATAGACCGCCTCGCTGGAACTCTGCGGACGGTCGCCGATGACCTGGATCGCGTGCTCATCCGTTTGGCGATTGAAGGCGCCGTGTCGCTTGATGACCGCCAATATTTCGAGAACGAAGTGGTGGATGGCGTATCCGCCGCGTTCTGTTTCATGCGCGTTGATGACCGGCGCCTGTTCCCGCGCCCGACGGCGGAGGACCTTGACCAGATCGATCGCGGCGGCTTCGTCCGTGCGGCGGCGGAAGAGCTGAAACGCAAATCCGAGGAAGGCAGCGACGACGAACGGGCCATTGCCGCCGAGGCGTTGCAGCGTCTTTATATCGAGCACATGAAGCTCCAGGCAGGCCGCCAATGAAACTGCGGTCGCTTGCGCTGAATCAGTTCAAGAAATTCACCAGCCCGGTGCGGCTCGATGGCATTGAGGACGGGCTGAATGTCATCGTCGGTCCCAATGAGATGGGTAAATCGACGCTGCTTGAAGCGCTCCGGGCGGCGCTGTTTGAGAAATACAGCTCGAAGGCTCAGCCGATTACGGCGTTGCAGAACGATCGCAACCAGGCCGGGCCGGTTGTCGAGCTTGCCTTTGAGCTGGATGACGGCGTGTACCGCATAACGAAACGCTTCGTCAAAAAGCCCTATGCCCGATTGTCGTGCCCCGATGGGCGAACGCTGGAAGGCGATGCTGCCGAAGATGTTCTGCGCGATTTGCTAGGGTTCGATGAGCCGGGAAAAACTGGCGCCAAAGCGGAAACGCTTGGCATGTGGAATGTGCTGTGGGTTCAACAGGGCCACTCGTTCGGTGCGCTCGACCTGCCGCAAAGCGCCAGAGCCAATCTGCATAGTGCCCTGGAATCCGAGGTTGGCACGGTGCTCGGCGGCCGTCGCGGCCGGGCGCTTCCGCAGGCCATCGAAAAGCAGCTTGGCGAACTGGTCACGAGCGGCGGCAAGCCACGCGGCGCGTACAAGGAACTGATCGACAATACCGAAACGTTGGCATCCGATCTTGCGGATTTGCAGGGCCGCCGCGAAGAGCTGTCCAGAACACTCGATCAGCTTGAGCAGGCGCAGGAGACGTTGGCGCGCCTGTCCACCGGCAATCGCGACGAAGCCGATGAGACGGAACTGGCGGATGCCCGGAAGCGCCACGGTCATTTAGCGGAACTGGAAGCGCGTATCGCCGCAGCGGACAGCGATCTTGCTCTGAAACAGCGCAATCTTGAGCAGGCCAACCAGGCCCTGGTCGCGCGCACCGCGTTAAGACAGGCTATTGCTGACGAAGAGGAGGCCGTGGAAACGGTCCGCAAGGGGCTAGATGATGTACGTGGCCGGGAAAAAGAGGCCCGTGCGCGGCTCGACCAGTTGCGGACCGCGGTCCGTGAAGCCGAGGCCGGCGTTACCACGGCAGATGACGCGGTATCCCATCAGCGGCGTATATTGGCAGCCGTCGAACGCCAGGGCCGCATTCGTGAACTCGAAGGACGGCACGAAAAAGCGGCGGCGGCGGAAGAACGGCAACGCAAGGCCCGGCAAGAGGCTGCCGCCATTCTTGTCACAGACGAAACCCTGACGGAAATCCGCGATGCCGCGAAAGCTCTCGAGACCATCGACAGCCGCCTAAGCGCCGCCGCCACGCGCATTACGTTCGATATGGCAGCCGATGCCTTGTCGGGAATTGAAGTTGATGGCCGCAAGGTGGCCATCGACGACCCGCCCGTTCAGGCAATCGGTCCGACGACGATTACGATACCCGGCCAGGGCCGCATCACGGTCGAACCGGCGGTCAAGGACCGGGACAAGCTGCGCGATCAGCAACGCGAAGCGAGAACCGCTCTTGAGACCGCCTTGCAGACTGGGAGCGTTAAGACCGTCGATGACGCCGAAGAGCAGCACAGGAGACGGCAGAGGCTGGTGCAGGATGGAGAACTCGCCCGTCAGGAAGCCGTGCTGCATGCGCCCGCCACGGACGATCACGACGCCGGGGCCGAGGCGCTGGCGGGTTATATAGAGAGTTTGCAACTCATCCTGACGCGCGATCTCGCCGATCTTGAAATCGATACGCTTCCCGCAAAGCAGGAGGCCGACACGGCGCTGCGCGCCGCCCTTGAACAGGCCGAAGAGGCCCGAAGCGCCGTGGACGCGGCCAGGGCAGCCCTCAGCGGTCCCGAAGATGCGTTGGGCGCACTTCAGACTGAACTCGGAACCGTCAGAACGCGATATGACGACAGCGGCGTCCGGTTGGAAAAGCGGCGCGCAGAGTTGGCGGCTGCCGAAGAAAATCAGGCGGACACCGCCCTGCAAGCCGCGGTCGAAGCCGCCGAAAAGGCAGTGTCAGACCAAGAAGACGCCGTTGCCAGTCTCAAGGATCAGCGCACGGACGAAACGCTCCCGCAACTCGAAGCCCGCATCGGCCGTCTCGAACAGGCGATAAAGGATCGCCGTGAAAAACGTGGCAACCTCAAGGAAGCCATCGCCGGTCTGCGCTCTCATATCGAAGTCCTCGAAGGCGCCGGTTTGGACGAGGCCATAGAACAAAAAGCCCGTGAGCTGGAACGCGCGACGGACGAGCGCCACCGCGCCGACCGAGAAGTCCAGGTATTAAACTTGTTGCTGACCACCCTGCGGGCTGCCGAACAGGAGGCGAAGGAGCGTTACCTGTCTCCCGTGCTCAACCGCGTGCGGCCGTATTTGCAGCTCCTTTTTCCGGGCGCCGAAATCACAATTGATGAAGACCTGCGTATTGTCGGCGTCACCAGGGAGGCCGGATACGAGGAAGCCTTCCATCATCTAAGTATGGGGACCCAGGAGCAGATCGCGGTTCTGATTCGGCTCGCTTTTGCCGAAATGTTGGTCGAACAGGGCCATCCGGCAACCGTCATACTAGATGATGCGCTCGTGTTCTCCGACGACCACCGCATGAACCGAATGTTCGACATACTGAATATGGCCGCGCGCAACGTTCAGGTCGTCATATTCACATGCCGCGAGCAGCTCTTCGAGGAACTGGGTGGACAGCAGCTCTCATTGCAGGCCGGGAGCGCGGAGGAACTGGTATCGGCATGATGACAAAAGGATCACCGAACACGCGTAGATATAAGGAATCATAACAACGGAATAGCGCGGCGGGGGGATATGCACTTAAGCCAACTTCAACTCACAAATTTTCGTTCGAGCGCCGCCTGCCATTGTTTGATCGAGAAGCATGGGAGGCAAGAGCAATTTTATCGACACCGTCCGTCTTGTTTCGACGCCTTTGAGCGGCCGCCGTGACCTCCACCGCAAGCAGATAGACATACGCTTTGGCACCGCCACGCGCGCGTTCGGCATCCTTTTGTCGGTGTCCTCAGACATGCTACAACCTCACCACTAACAGTGTAGGAAAGAATCATGCAGGCGCTGAAACTGGACTTGGAGTATTGCTACGGAATTCGGAAGCTCGTACACGATTTCGATTTCCAGAAATGCAATGCTGTGGCCCTTTATGCCCCGAACGGCGCCATGAAATCCTCACTTGCAAAGACATTTCAAGACATCGCGGACAAGAATAATACGTCGGACCGTATGTTCCCGGACCGTCCGACCAAAAGGTTAGTGCTCGATGAAAACGACGCCGAGCTCGATCCGGAATCGGTTTTTATCATTCGGCCATATGATGAGGATTTCGGCAACAGCGAAAAAACCTCGACGCTGCTCGTAAATGCGGCTCTTCGAAAGGAACATGAGAAGCTCAACGAGGGCATCGAAGACGCAAAGAAGACGCTTCTCTCAGCGCTAAAGGAGCAATCAGGCTCCAAGAAGGATCTTGCGGCCGAGATTTCCTCGACCTTCACAAAAACCTCTGAACAGTTCCTTCTGGCGATCACTCGAGTCGCCGAGGAAGTAGGCGAACAGTTAGAGGCACCCTTCGCGGAAATCCCCTATGATCTCGTCTTCGATCCGAAAGTCATCGAGATGCTCCAGCAGGACCAAGTGCGGGAGGCGCTTGAGGATTACATCAAGCGCTTCAATGAGTTGATCGATCAGTCCACATATTTCAAGCGTGGGACGTTCACCTACTACAATGCTGGCGTCATTGCGAAAGCTCTCGCTGACAACGGTTTCTTCGATGCCGCGCACAGCGTAAGCTTAAACGCTGGCGAAAAGATCGAAATTACGTCGAAGAAGCAACTAGAGGATCTGGTCAAGAATGAGAAAGAGGGCATTACGTCAGATGCAGATCTGCGTAAAAAATTCGATACCGTGGAAAAACTTCTTAACAAGAATGCCAATGTCAGAGAGTTCAATTCATTTTTAGGAAATCATGAAGATATTCTTCCTGCTTTGGAAAACGTAGCGGATTTTAAAGAACAGGTCTGGAAGAGTTACTTCGTGAAGCATCGAGACGCTTTCGATCGCCTCGTGATGGAAATCCGCGCTGCGGCGGATAGGAGGAAAGAGATCGAGGAGGCTGCCCGTAATGAACGGACAGCATGGCAAGAGGTTATCGAGATCTTCAATGAGCGCTTCTTCGTCCCTTTCGAGCTAAAAGTGAAAAACCTTGTCTCTGTAGTGCTCAACGAGGATAAGGTCCCGAAACTTGGCTTTACCTTCAAGGAAGGAGATGATCGGAAGGATGTTGAGAAGGCTGAGCTGCTTGATGTCCTGAGCACTGGTGAGCGTAGAGCATTCTACATACTAAATATTATCTTCGAGATTGAGGCGCGTAGGAAGGCCAGTCAGAAAACATTGATTATCGTTGATGACGTTGCAGACTCGTTCGATTATAAAAACAAGTATGCGATTATACAGTATCTCAAGGACATTGCGGAAGACGAAAATTTTCGACAAGTCATACTAACCCACAATTTCGATTTCTTTAGGACGATTCAGAGTCGCTTCGTCAACTACAAATCATGCTTCATGGTTGCGCGGAGAGAAGACGGCATCGAGATCAACAAAGCCGTTGGAATCAAGAATATTTTCGTCAATGACTGGAAGGTTCATTTCGGATGCGATCCAAAAAAGCGAATTGCCGCAATACCTTTCATGCGAAATCTCGTCGAGTTCACGAAGGGAGAAGACGATCCGGACTATAAGACTCTGACGTCTCTGCTTCATATCAAAGACGGTACGACGGCCATTCTGGATACGGACCTTTTCAACATCTACAAGGGGATTTTCAGCTCGGCCCCGGCAAATGCCGCTCCATCGGGAGACACCGTGCTCGATCTTGTCTATCAGGAAGCCGACGGCTGCATACAAGCTGGTGATGCCGCAAATTTCGAGAACAAGATCGTTCTCTCGATCGCTACGCGCCTTCGTGCTGAACAATACATGCTGAGGCGGATCAATGATCCGACGTTACCGGAAAAAGTAACCGGAAATCAGACGACGGAGCTTCTAAAGCGCTTCCGCAAGGATTTTCCTGGTGACCCCGCAATCCCCACTATGGATCGAGTGGTCCTCATGACACCGGAAAACATCCATCTAAACTCCTTCATGTACGAGCCTATCCTCGACATGTCGGATGAGCACCTCCGCAAAATCTATGGCGACGTGAAGGCGCTTTGAGTGCGAACTATCTGGACCAAAATCTTGCGCTAAACGGCCCAGATAGCGGAAGAATACGCCAAAACTAGCGTTTTGAAGCGTACCTTGTCCGAACATTATGCATAATAAAAGAATTCAATCCATCTCCCATTTCTGCAAGTCGCTTCATTTCCTCAACATTCGCCGAACCCGCGCTTGCGTAGGTGTATCGATAGAAACGGGAGCGACCGCTTTCAAATTCAACTTCTATCCAATCTGAGCCGCATTCGTAGCTCAGTATTCCAGAGTCGCCGTCTATGTTCTTGTAAATGGGCATGGCTGTTTCTCCACTTTCTCAATAGGTTGATTGTGCTTTTCTCCTACGCCTGCTTAGCTGTTCGCTGAGATGAAAGCACCTGTGCTTGATTCTGGTCAACTGTCGAGCAGCTTGGAACCAGGTGACGCCCCTTTGACTTCCGGGCTACTAGCAATCTGTACGCTATTACACGAGAAGCTGGAAGATGTGTCAGCATCCGGCGGATGACACGAACTGAGGTGCGTCAACCGCTCCAGGCGCCTGACTCGGCTCAATAAACGTACCTTTGTAGCGCCTAGGTCCGAGTGCCGCTGACGTTCACGCGCCAGACACACGCTCAATGCGCCCTGAACTCATGAACACGATCATGCCCTTTGTCGCACCGGTTGCCGATAGATAGTCACGGACCTGATCGCGATATTGCTCAACGACGGCGTCTCCCGGATTGACGTCGCTTTTCCAGTCTATCACGAGTTCCAAACGGCCGGACGCGTCGAACGCGACGGCGTCCGCGATGCCTGCCGTCAAAGCGGCCAAATTGTCACTTTCCGTTCCCGCGTAAATCCAGAATTCCGGTTCAAGACGCGGGCGAAACTCCGCTATCTCGGGAAGAGTCAACGTCCGCCTCACCGTCGACGCAAGTTCCGCAATCGATGGTCCCGCCGCCGCATCGCCGTTATCTTCCAGTCCGAGCTGTCCTAGCAGGACCTCGGCCCGGGATATGAGCGCGGGTTCATCGTCAGATGTCTCCCCGCTCAGGATCTCTTCCATGAGCTTGTGCAACAGCAGACCGCGCTCTCTTCCGCCTTGTATCGCAATTTCGCCGGAAGAGGCCGGCATGGACTCCACAAAGGACTCTATGCCCACGAAAACCTCTTGGCCGGATTCTGACGGCGCTTCGGTTCCTTCATGGCGGCTGGGCTGATGCCAGTCGATCTTGCGCTCCGACGCTGCGATGACAGCGGCTTCGCGCTCCCATGTTGCCAAGTCCTGGTTGTTGCCGACCGGCGCTGCGCCCGACGGCAGTACGGCCGTCAGCCCGCTCAGATCGAGGGCCGCTATTGCGTCGAGGTCGAGCGCAATCAGACTGAACCAGTCATCGGCGAGCCGTTCGCTTTGCCGCGGCAGCAGCATCAGATCGCGCGCCCGGGTAAGGGCGACATACCAAAGACGCACGCGCTCGCGTATCAGTTCGGCTTGTTCGGCCTGCGCCACCACATTGTAATCGGCGCTCGGAAAGCCGAAGACCCGGAAATGAACGCTGTCGTCTTGGCGACGGTAGAGGAAGCTTGCGTCCGACCAGAGCTTTGTTGTGGAGTTGATCGGGATCACGACGGGCCATTCAAGCCCCTTCGCGGAGTGCATCGTCGTGATTGATACTGCGTTCGCTTCGGCATCCGGCCGGCCTTCGGCCTGCGCATCCCCGTCCTCCCACCGCTGCCAGAGCGCGCGGGAAAAATCTGCCATGCCCCGCGCCGCGTAGGCACGTGCCATTTCCAGTACGAGTTCAACATTCGCCAGCGCGCGTTCGGCGCCCTGCGGATGGCGCGCCTTGAGGATTGGCCGGACCTGCAACTCTTCGACCGCTTCAGCCATGAGCTGGTAGGGCGTTGCGCGGCGCACCTTGCGCGCAAGATTTTGCAGAACGGTCAACGCCTCCTTCAGAATTGGATTGCTTATGCGCGTCAGGTCCGTCCACAGGTGCAGCCTGTGCGGCCCATCGCCAGCGCTTTGCAGCGTTTCGAGCTCATCGGCGATCGCTTCCTCGCTCAGCCCGACGAGCGGGCCGCGCAATAGTGCCCCGAGCGCCAGTGTGTCGCGGCGATCAGCAATCGCGCGCGCGACCGCAATCAAATCCTGCACCTCCTGCCGGCGGAAGAATCCTTTGCCGGCCTGCGTTGCGATGGGGATGCCACGGGTTTCCAGCGCCCGTTCATAAATCCACAGGCTCGTTCCGGTCGGTGCCAGCAGTGCGATGTCTCCCGCTTTTGCCGGGCGGAACGCCTTCAACCCCTTGTCCCATACCGGATATGCGCCAATGAGACCGTTCACGATGTCGGCGACGATCGATGCCTCTTCGCGGCGCACGAGGTCGACGGCCAGATTGCCCTTGGCGTTGCGGTGCTGGTCGTCAATCGCGATCTCGAAGGCGGCAACGCTCGGCCTATCGCCCTGAGTTCTCACTGGCGCCAGCGCGGCAAAACCCGGCTGGTCCTGTGCGCTGTCCAGCAGCGAGGAAAAGTGCGTATTCACGAAATTCAGGACGCCTGGCTGGGAGCGAAAGTTCGCAGTGATCTCCAACACCGCGTCAGGGTCATGCGCGGCCAGCGCCTGCTTGGCGGCCAGATAGGTTTCGACATCGGCGCCGCGAAAGCGATAGATCGCCTGTTTGGGATCGCCGACGAGGAACAGCGCCCCGGGCCGGATGACTTGCTCATGCCACGGCGCGGCGCCATCACCATCTCCCGCCAGCCGCCACAGTATCTCCGCCTGCAAAGGATCGGTGTCCTGAAATTCGTCAACCAAGATGCGCCTGTAGCGAACCGCGAGCGCCTGGCGAACGGCTTCATTGCCCGTCAGGAGGTCGCGTGCGAGGTGAAGCAGATCGTCAAAATCAAGCAGCGCCGCATTGCGTTTATAGTCGGCGTACAGGCTGCGCAGGGTATCGAATTCCGCGACGAAGCGCTGGAAGGCGAGTGCGCCGATTGCCGCGCAGAAACTTTCATACGCCGCCTCACACGCCCGGTAGTGCGTCTCACCGGCCGTGCTGAGCTGTTCGCCCTGCGCGGTGCTCCGGCCAGCCTCCTTCGCCGCATCTTTCCATTTCCCTTTGCGACCCCATTGCTTGAATGCCGTGTCGTCTTTCTTGCAGGCCTGGGGTGCCGTATGGAAGAGCAGGTCGGCAATACGGCGTCCGCTCAGCGGCTCTGCAGCCGCTTCACGCGCCAGCGCCGCCACGCGCTGTAGGTCTTCAACGAGGTCGCCTGTCGTCGTTTCCGCAACCCCGCATCCGTTGTACCAAGTCACCATCTCGTCAACGGACTGCGCCAGATCGGCCAATGTCGCCCGATCCACCGTCTGAGCGCCCAAGCCCGCCGTCCGGTGGAGTTTGAGGAAGGCGGCGGTCTTGTTGATCAAATCCAGAGTAGCATCCGGTGCCTTCAGCAAAAGCTCGGTGAAAAAATCCTCTTCACCGCCCGCGCCTTCAATCGGCGGTATTCTTCCCAGACCCTCGGCGCCGCGGTCGCGCCCGAAGCGGGCCGAAAGCCAGGCCTCCATCAAATCCTGATAAGCGATTTCCGCTGCGGCCGGATCGATGATCGCCGCGCCTGGATCGATCCCGGCTTCCACCGGGTAGGGCTTTATGAGTTGCTGGCAAAAGCCGTGGATCGTCGTGCAGGTAATCTCGTCCAGCGCGGCTGCACCAGCGCGCAGCCCGATCCGCTGCTCCGGTGTCAGTCCTTCAGGCAACGCGTCCTGCAACTCGGCAGGAATAGCGCCGTCAAGAAGAGCGCCGACGAATTTCTCGATACGTTCAAGCAATTCGGCAGCTGCCGCTTCCGTGAAGGTGATGGCGACAATTTCCTTTGGGGCGACGCCGGCCGCGATCAGAAGCGCAACCCGGCCTGCCATCAACGCTGTCTTCCCGCTTCCGGCTCCCGCTTCGACGAGAAGCGTGCGCTCATGCTCGGTCAGGGCCGCAAGGCGCCCCCCGGCGTCCGGCAAGGGCGCTGCAGCATCTGCACCGGGGGCTGCGGCTGAGCTCTCCGTCATCTCAGACCTCATCCCACAGCGGCGCGATCGCGCTCAGGCTTTGCGCAACCAGCGGCTTCATCGTCGCCAGATACGCTTCACTGGCGCCTCCCGGCAGCGCGAACGCAAGATCGTACCACTGCTCTTCGGCGGCGGGTCCCGGCAACGCGTTGCCGGCCCTGAACGACGTGTTTGCCTCACTCAGGAAGCCCGTGAGCTTCGCTAAGGTGTCTTCCGGGTTTTCGAGAGGCAATCCCCGGCCATCCCGGCGCGGATACAGCAAGCTCGCTTCCACTTCAGGGCCTTCGCCAATCAGCGCCTTGACGGCATAGGCGTAAAGACACCGTTGCAGCTCCGCACCGCCCTTGAGCTGAGGCGGTCGTCCGCGCAGCTTGCCGGACTTATAGTCCGTCACGCGCGCCTTGAGCCGGTCGCCTGAAAGATCAAGCCGGTCAATCGAACCGCCGATCTCGATTTCTGTGCCCGGTATCCTGACGGTCGCCATTGCGTCCCAGGGCAACATCGCACGTACTTCATCATCCAGGGCTTCGGCCCTGCGATCGCCGCCGAAGGGAATTTCCGCCCAGCTTCGCTGGTCCGGGAGCGGTTCATCGCGATGCGAGAGCGCAATCCCCGCAAGTTCGGCGACTTCGGCGCATTTGCGCTCCCAAATGACCGGCGGCGGCACCGGGAGCGAGTCTGCCCAGCGCCCGGCGACATTGTCCGTCGCGGCGCTTATCGCCCGCCCGATTGCCTCCGCAGGCGCGCCCGCCAACCCGTCTTTATGCGATCCTTCAAGCAATGTGACCGTTTCCTGGAGAACTTCATGCAGCAAATTGCCGAATGCGAGAGGGTCCAGTGTCAGAGGCTCGTCCGTTTCCTCTGGTTCGGTCCAGCCGAATCCATACGTCCACAGATAGCCAAGCGGATCGCGCAGCAGCTTGACCAGAGATGACGCCGATTGGCGGCGGTTCAACGCCCGCAGAAGCAACGGGTGGTCTCTGCGAACCAATCCGTCGTGAGCAGTGATCGCTTCGCTATGCCAGTCGATCCATGTCCGCACGGTCGCGCGCGCAAGCGGCAGTGTCTCGAATTCATCCGGGCGCGCCAGCAAACGATCGCTCGCGCTCGCCGCATGTGCAGGCTCGCGGCTCTGTGCGAGGTAGGTCTCCTGAACGTCGCGCGGATACAATGGCGAAACGCCGTTCAAACGGCCGCCGCTATCACGGCGTGCGCGAGAACACACCAGCTCGCCTCCCGTCATCGCCCGGATGGAATGAAAATCACGCCTGTCCGCTTGGTGAACCGGCAACGGGTCGATCCGCGCCGGTTCAATGACGTGATCCGGCAGCAACGGATCTTCGCCGGCACGCCGTGGCCACGAGCGTGAGCTGAGACCCACCAGCCATGTCAGCGGACGCGGAACAGCCGCGATCGCTGATGCCGGCGCCCACACAATGGCGGCCTCAGGCTCCAAACCATCATCGACGCGCAAACCGGCAAGCGTCACGTCGAGCGCAGCCGGAGGCCCCTCGGTCAACGCTTTCAGCCAGATCGCGCGCGTCCGGGCCTCAAATAATTGCTCGCCGACCTCGCCGGCTGCATTCAGCCCCTTGCTTATCGCCCCAATGATTTCTGTTAGCAGGGGCCTGTGGTCGATCCCGTCGGAAAAGCTCTGTGCGTCAAGCCCGTCGATGACTTGCTTCCAGCGTTCGGCGTCGAGCAAGGGCGCGTCTTCCGGCAACGCCCGCCACCAGTTGCCGGGCAATGATCCAAAGCGCACGGCGCCAACGCGCAGCAGCGCGACCAGACGCATCACGCGTGAGCGTGACAGGCCACGCAACAGGATTTCCGCTAGGGCGGCTGCGAGCTGACCATCGGCCGTGCTTAGCGCCGCCCGGCCATGAACGAAATGCACAGGCAGGTTTGCGGCCTCGCTGCTCGCCAGCATATGATCGTCCCAAGCCTCCGGTGAGGCCGCAGCGATGGCGATGTCATGAGGCTTCGCCCCGCGCGCCAAATGTTCGCGCGCCCACCGCATCGCCTCAAGGATTTCGTGCCGCGGGCTTGCGCAGGAAACCGTGCGTGTTGCAGGGTTCGCATCTTCACTTCTTTCGACCTTCGCACCCATGGCACCTACCCAATCCGGGACGTGTCGTGCCTGTGCGATCCAGACGATTTCCGCTTCCGCAGCGAGTGCCTCAAATAGCGGGCGCCAAACCGGCGACATCTCCGTCCGCCCGTGAACCTCTATCTGGCCGAAAATAGACTTCGCCGCATTCACGTGCGGGATCGCTTCAGCAACAAGATCGGCGGGGCGGCGCTGACTCGCCGGCAGACGGCCGAGCACTCCGTTTTCGAGCAGTGCCAATGCCGCAAGACGCGACTTGGCCGTTTCCTCGGTTGCGCTGCGCGCTTCGTCGTCAAGGTTAAGGCCCGCCGACCATGCCTTCGCCAGAGAGGTGCAAGCCGCGCGCTGAAATCCAGGCAACGCCTTTATGGCATCAAGTTCGCCAAGTGATTCCTGAAGGGTCTCGGATACGGCTGCCTTGAAATCTTCCTGATCGACCGGTTGCAGGAAACCGCCGGCGAGACGCGCAGCCATTTGATCAACGGTGAGCAGTTGAGTGCCTTGTTCCCTGCCCAACGCGGCGCGGGTACGGTGACTGCGCCAAGCGTAAGCGCTATGTACAATAAGTGTTTTTCGCAACGATTATACCTCGCCCATAGATGGTACGTTTGTGAATAGCTGCCTTCAACCAACAATTTAGTTCCCGGTATACAGAGCGGCGAGCGGTTGAAGGTCTGCGCTTTTCCGCCGCGCTTGAAGCCCGTGCAGGCGATGTTTGTGCGACGAGCCAGATCCACCGATGCCCTGGTGCACGATGGCTTCGCGCACCTCACACGTTGCTGCTGATCTGGAGACGAACACCGTCTATACTACCGGTCTCCTAACGAAAGGGAACGGGATGGCCGGAAAGAAGAATGCGTCGAAGATCGCGATTCTAGGTTGGGGATCACTCATTTGGGACAAATGGCCCGACTTCGACAAGCATCATGAAGAATGGCTGCCGGACGGCCCGGTCCTGAAACTCGAATTCTCGCGAATATCCGAAAGCCGTAAAGGCGCCCTCACACTGGTCGTTGACGCCGTGACGGGCTCGGAATGCAAAACCTCCTATGCACTCAGCGTCCGAAGGAACCCGGATGACGCCATCGCCGACCTGCGCTGCCGGGAAGGCACAGTCATCAGACGGATGGGATATTACTTTCGCGACGGCAGCCGCACATGCCAGCCAGACATTCCCGACACGATTGCGCCCTGGGCCGCAGAGAAGGGATTTGATGTCGTGGTCTGGACCGGACTACCGAGCAATTTCAAAAAAGAGACCGGCAAGGATTTCTCGATCCCCAACGCAATCAGCCACCTCCAGTCACTGACGCCTGAGGGCAAGTCCATGGCTGCGGCCTATGTATGGCGCGCCCCGGATTTCGTTCAAACCGACCTTCGGCGAGCACTCCAGATCGAGCCATGGTTTCCCGCGCCTGAAGACCCAATGGAGGCGGTCAAGAACGCGGGATGACGACGGCGGAGCACGCAGGATTCGAACTCGGCCAAAGATGAAGGATACTGTCGGCCGCGATTGCCCCCAGCAATTTGTCCCTTTTCTACGCCAGGGCATCCTATTCACCGCACGAAAGGCCACGAGACCTTCCCAGCTATGACATTCCGCGCTTCCATCATTCCTGCCCCGTTCCGGGCGCGGGATTTTGGAGACGATGGCAGTCAAACAGAACAGGATCACTATCGAGGTCACACCCTCGACTGGTCCGGGAACGGACCAGAATGATCCCCCGCGCGCCGACGCCGCCCTGCGGTCTCTCGCACGCCTGATCGGTCGCCAGATTGCGCGCGAGCAATTCGAGCGGAAGCTGGCAGCGGAACGCAAGGCGCAGCGCCAGCGCCGCCCCTGATATTCAGTTTCTCTTGCGTTTATACGTGTAACACGTATTCTTTGACAGAAGCATCCCAATGGAGCCTGTCATGCCGACTGCAACCTCACTCGAATTCCAGCGCAAGTTCGGACAGTATCTGAACGAATCCCACCGTGAGCCGGTGGAGATCACGCGCCATGGTCGACGAGAGTTCGTGCTGATGTCAGCCGCGCAATACGATGAGTTGCTGACGGCGGCGCAGCGCGGGCGCGAGACTGCTTCGCCTGAACGGAAATGAATGCTGCCCCGAACTACGGAGTTTTGAAAGGACTGCCCCGATGACCCGCGTTGCTCTCTATGCCCGCTACTCCTCCGACAACCAGCGCGAAGCGTCGATCGAGGACCAGTTCCGGATTTGCCGGGAACAGGCGAAGCGGGAGAAGTGGAAAATCGTCGGGACCTACAAGGATGCGGGAATCTCCGGAGCCAGCATGATCCTGCGTCCCGGCATCCAGTCACTGCTTCAGGACGCGCAGGCCGGGAAGTTCGACATGGTGCTGGCCGAAGCGCTGGACCGGGTCAGCCGCGACCAGGCCGATGTCGCCACCTTCTACAAACATCTGAAGTTCGCCGGCGTACCCATCGTCACCCTGTCGGAAGGTGAGATCAGCGAGTTGCATGTCGGGCTCAAGGGCACGATGAACGCCCTGTTCCTCAAGGACCTCGCTGCAAAGACCCATCGTGGCATTCGTGGCCGTGTCGAGGAGGGCAAATCGGGCGGCGGACTTTGCTATGGCTACAAGGTCGTCAAACAGCTCGACGCACGCGGCGATCCGATCCGCGGCGCTCGCGAGATCGATGAAGCGGAGGCGAACATCGTCCGGCGTATCTTCCGGGAATTTGCCTCTGGTGTGGGCCCGCGTACGATCGCTCGCACCCTGAACGAAGAGGGCATTCCCGGTCCAAACGGCAAACCATGGGGTGACACCACGATCCGGGGCCATGTGAAACGCGGAACCGGCCTCATCAACAACGAGCTCTATATTGGTCGCCTGATCTGGAACCGGCTGCGCTACATCAAGGATCCATCGACCGGAAAGCGCGTGTCGCGCCTCAACCCTGAGAGCGAATGGCTCACCCGCGAGGTGCCTGAGTTGCGCATCGTCGATGATGCGCTTTGGCAGGCGGTGCGTGAGCGGCAGGCCGCGATCGCGGACAAATACACGAATGTCACAGAGGCGGTGCGCAAGCACCACAAGAAGAACCAGCTCAACGGCAAGCGCCGGCCTCGGTCTCTTCTGTCCGGCCTGGTCTTCTGCGGCTGCTGCGGCGGTCCCTATTCGCTGCGCGGTGCAGGCCGCTTCGCCTGCTCCAACCACATCAGCAAGGGAACCTGCGCCAACAGCCGAACCATCCGGCAGGATGAACTGGAGAGCCGTGTGCTCTCTGGTCTCAGGGACCGCATGATGGCACCGGAGATCGCCGCCGAGGCGATGCGCGCCTATGCGGAAGAGACCAACCGGCTAAACCGCGAGCGGCGGTCCAATGGCGATGCCTGGCAGGTGGAGTTGGCGAAAGTCGAGAAACAGATCACCCAGATTGTCGAGGCCATTGCCGACGGAATGTATCACCCGTCGATGAAGGAGAAGATGACCGGCCTGGAAACCCGGAAGGCCGAATTGACCTCACTCTTGGCGGATGCGCCGGAAGACAAACCAGACCTGCTGCCGACGGCGTCGGCGATCTATGCGAAGAAGGTCGCAAAGCTCACACAAGCCCTAAATCGCCCTGCCGAGCGCCAGGAAGCGGCTGAGGCTTTGCGGCTGTTGATCGAGAAGATCGTGCTCACTCCCGGCCCAGGACGTGGCGAGATCGACGCGACGCTTCATGGCGAACTGGGTCAGATCCTGGCGTGGACGGAACGGCAAGCCGTTGGAAAGGCTTCAAAAACAAACACCCCCGGAGGGGCTTCCTCGGGAGTGTTGGTATCGGTGGTTGCGGGGACAGGATTTGAACCTGTGACCTTCAGGTTATGAGCCTGACGAGCTACCGGGCTGCTCCACCCCGCGTTGGTGCTCTTGGCATGGGCCCCGGCTTTCGCCGGGGTGTAACGTC
>NZ_JBDOQU010000013.1:0-132703 GCF_039839375.1 Inquilinus sp. CAU 1745 | reverse complement strand
CGGCCCATGCCCGCCAGACCAACACCAAGAACCCTCTACAGGCTCAGAGAACCCCCAAGAAAACGCCAAGCTTACGCCCACCTCATAGTAAGTTAGCGCCTATGGGATCAAGTCCAGCATGACATTGTTTTTGTTGGTCATTCCGGACTTGATCCGGAATCCATGGGCAAGCGCCGCTTCACTGGCGGTGAAGAACCGGGTGCGTCCCGGCCGACATCGACACCGCATGGTTCGACGGGCTCACCATGAGGAAAGTCCTCATCCCGGCCCTAAGCCGGCGGCTCCTCGATTCCGGCGGCCTTGGCGCGGGCGGCGATCTTGCGAAGCCGTTTCAGCTCCCCGAAGGTCGCGGTGGCGTCGCGGAGGATGGAGACGATGCCCTCGATTCCGCCATCGACCGCCAGGACCGGGGCGACGGTGAACTGGATCGACAGGGTCTCTCCGGACTTCGTCACCGCCGGGACCGACAGGATCTCGTCCGCTCCATAGCGTGACTTTCCAGTCCCCATCATCCGGTCGTAGCCGTCCCAATGTCGTCGGCGCAGCCTTTCGGGAATGATGATGTCGAGCGAACGGCCCAGCGCCTCCTCCTCGGAAAACCCGAAGATTCGTGTCGCCCCGGCGTTCCAGAAGCGGATCGCGCCCGTTCGGTCGGCATAGATGACGGCGTCGGGGATGTCCCGGATCACCGCCTCGCCCAGGAAGGAAGGCCTGTCCACTGCGTTCGTCATCACGCCTCCAGCGGCGTCGTCAGCCGGTGCGACCAGTCTTCGACATTCATCGAGGCCAGCCTGCGCCTCGCCAGCGTCCGCCATGATTCCGATAGGCGTGGCAGTTCGGCAAGCGCCGAAAGAGCGTCTACATCCAGCGTCTTGCGATAGAGGATTTCGGCAATCCGGCCGAGCGACATCGTCCCCGCCGGTCGGTCCTGCAGGACGATCACGTCGCCGGCGGAGACCGCACCTTCCTCCAGCACGCGATAATACCAGCCCGTGCGGCCGCTCTCCTGAACATGGCGGGCCATTCCGCGATTGGCGAACCGCTCGTTCAGCCGCCAGCAGGGTTGCCGTCCCTGCGAAACCTCCATCAGGGCGGTTCCCAGCCGATAGACATCGCCGATGCAGACATCGTCCTCGGTCATCCCGAGGGTCGAAAGATTCTCGCCGAACGCGCCCTCCGCGCCCAATCGCCACGCTATATCGGGATGATTCCGCCGCCAGGCGGCGTAATGATCGAAAGGGTAGTGATGGATGGCCTTCTCAGGACCGCCATGATGCTTCCGGTCGCCCTGCTCATCGCCGGCAAGCCCATCGATGCGCACGGCGACGGGGCCGGAGACGGCATGTTTGTCGATGCCGCTCGCAACGCCGCGCGGACCCAGCGGCGATACGGTCCCGACCAGGATCGCGCGGATTGCGACGGTCATGCTGGACCGGGGGTCAGGATCCCGTCCTGCGTGACGATCGCGGTCATCGGGATGTCGTGCGGCTGGGGGTAGATCGTCGCCAGCGCCGCCGTCACATAGCCGATGCCGATTGCCCGCGGCCTTGGGTCAAGGGCTGCCAAGGTCCGGTCGAAGAAGCCGCCGCCATAGCCCAGCCGGTAGCAGGAATGGTCGAATCCGACCACCGGCGCGATGGTGATGTCCGGGACGATCTCCTGCCCGTCGGCCGGGATCGGGATGTTCCAGATTCCATGCTCCAGCCGCGCGCCCGGCGTCCAGGCCCGGAAGACCAGCGGCGCGCCGCGTTCGACGACCACGGGCAGGGCGCATCGGCCGCCGCGCGCGATGATGGCCTTCATCCAGGGGCGGAGATCGGGTTCTCCCCGGAACGGCCAGTAGGTGCTGACGGTCAAACCCGCGACATCGCCGATCATTTCGTCCAGCGCATCGGTGATCCGGGCGGTGTGGCGCTTCCGGTCTTCCGCCGGGATCGCCACCCTCTCTCCGATCAGCCTCTGGCGCTCGGCCTTCCGCCACCGCATCACGTCGGTGCGCTGCTGCCGGTCGGGCTCGGAAGGCAGGCCCAGATAGGCAGGGTCCAGCTCATGCATGAAGCAGGGCGGGGAGGCGAAGCTGCCCACCTCCCCATCATCCTTGTCGCCGCCGGTCATGAGGTTTTCTCCGCGACAGGCCAGGAGAAGCGTTCGCCCTTGCCCAGCAGGACGCCGTGGCTGGCGGCGACGCTCAGTTCCAGGCTTTCGGCGATCCGCCGGGCCCGCTCGACGAAATGGCTTGCGGCGGCGGGCGGGCAGATCTCCGCCGCAACCTCCTCGAACAGCGCCAGCCACCGGTCGAAATGCTCGCCGTCGACCGGCAGGGGCACGTGCTTGCCCACCGGCTGGCCCTGATAGCGGCCGGTCGACAGGGCGACGGAGGACCAGAAGGCGCACATGCGCTGGAGGTGCGGTTCCCAATCCTCGATCCGTGCGGCGAAGATCGGGCCCAGCATTCCGTCCTGCCTGACGCGGGCGTAGAAGGCGCGGACCAGGCGATCGATCATCGCCTCGTCAATTCCGGTGCGTTCATGGATTTCAGCGGCCGCGAGGGCGCGGCGTTCGGCGACGCTCATCATGGTTGCTCAATCCGAAAAGTCCCTAATCCCTGTCTATCATGGTTGCCGTCACGGTCCGAAAGGACGTTTGGTCGCGGCGCGCAATGGCCTTTCCGCGCCGTCACCGGCGATTCAGGGGTTCAGGCGCCGGATTTGTGGAGAATCCGCCGCGACGGACCTTTGGCCTTCCGCATCTTGTTGGAGTAGCGTGCCGTCGACGGGAGGGGCGCGTGCCCAAAGCGCCTCGCAATCGAAGAGGAAACGCGATGCCGATCAAAGCCGACCAGCAGAAGGCGGAGCTGATCGAAACACTGGCCGCCCAGATCAGGGAGCGGCTGCCGAAGGAGAAGGTGGAGACGGTCGAGCGATTCGCCCGGCTCTATTTCCGGAACGTGCCGCCGGACGACCTCGCCCATACGGAGCGGGAGGCTCTCTACGGCGCGGCCCTCGGCCTCTTCCAGTTCGGCGCGATCCGGACGCCCGGCCAGCCGAAGATCCGGGTCTTCAACCCCGATCATGACGAGCATGGCTGGGACGCCGGCCATACGATCGTCGAGATCGTCAATGATGACATGCCCTTCCTGGTCGATTCGGTGACCGCGGCGCTGAACGGTCACGGGCTGACCGTCCATCTGGTCGTCCATCCCATCGTGCTGGCCGCGCGAGACGCCAAGGGCGCGCTGGTCGAACTCCAGGTGCAGGGCGAGCCGAGCGAGACTCTGCGGCCGGAAAGCTTCATGCATGTGGAGGTGGACGAGCAATCGTCGGAAACCACCCTGGACGCCATCCGCGCCACGCTGGAGAAGGTGCTTCAGGAAGTCCGCCGCGCCGTCACCGACTGGCGGACCATGCGCGGCAAGGTGGACGACGTCATCGGCGCGCTGAAGGCGAACCCGCCGCCCTTGCCGACGGAGGAGACGACGGAGGTCGTCGATTTCCTGCACTGGATGAACGCCGACCATTTCACCTTCCTGGGCTACCGGGAATACGGCTTCTCCCAGGAGAAGGGGCGGACGGATTACAGGATCGCGGACGGCAGCGGGCTCGGCATCCTCAAGGAGAACGAGGTCTCGGTCTTCCAGGGCATGCGGCAGTACGCGACCCTGCCGCCGGAGGTCCAGGCCTTCATGAAGCAGCCGAAGCTGCTGATGGTGACCAAGGCCAACCGGCTGGCGACCGTCCACCGCGCCTCGCCGATGGATGTCGTGATCGTCAAATCCTTCGGCCCGAAGGGCGAGGTGACGGGCGAACGGATGTTCGTCGGTCTGTTCACTTCCGTCGCCTACAACCGCAGCGCGCGCGACATCCCGTTCCTGCGCCAGAAGGTGACGCGGACGCTGGCGCGCGCCGGCTTCGATCCGCACAGCCATGACGGCAAGGCGCTGACCCATATACTGGATACCTTCCCGCGGGACGAGCTATTCCAGATATCCGGCGACGAGCTTCTGGACATAGGGCTCGGCATCCTGCACCTGCAGGAACGCCAGCGCACGGCCCTGTTCCTGCGCAAGGATCCGTACGAACGGTTCGTCTCCTGCCTGATCTACGCGCCGCGCGACCGGTACAACACCGATCTGCGCCGCAAGTACCAGCACATATTGGAGAAGGCGTTCAACGGCACGGTCACCGCCTTCCAGCCCCAGTTCGGAGAAGGCGCGCACGCGCGCGTCCACCTCATCGTCCGGACCAAGCCGGGGAAGATCCCCGACGTGACGCGGGAGGAGGTGGAGGCGCGGCTGGTCGAGGCCGGACGCACCTGGTCCGACAAGCTCCAGGAGGCGCTGGTCTCCGCCAAGGGGGAGGAGGCCGGGCTGACCTATCTCCGCCGTTACCGGGAAGCCTTCCCGACCGCCTATCGCGAACAGACCAACCCCCAGGCGTCGCTGCACGATCTTGAGCGGATAGAGCAGGTGATCGATACGGGGATCATCGGGCTCAACCTCTACCGGCCGATCGAATCGGCGGAGAACAGGGTCCGGTTCAAGCTCTATCACGCCGCCCGGCCGGTCCCGCTCTCCGACGTGCTGCCCATGCTGGAGAATATGGGCCTCAAGGTGATCGCGGAGAATCCGTACGAGGTGCAGCCGGAGGACCGGGACGAGCCGGTCTGGATCCATGATTTCACCGCCGAAAGCCGCGACGGCGCGGCGATCGACGTCGGCAGGATCAAGCCGATCTTCCAGGAGGCGTTCGCCCGGCTCTGGTACGGCGCGATGGAGGATGACGGGTTCAACCGGCTGGTGTTGGCCGCCGGGCTGGGCTGGCGGGAGGTGACGGTCCTGCGCGCCTACGGCAAATATCTGCGCCAGGCGCGGGTCTCCTTCAGCCAGGACAGCCTGGAGGACACGCTGGCCCGCCATCCGGACATCACCCGCCGGATCGTGGAGATGTTCGAGGCGCGCTTCGACCCGGCGCGAGAGACCGATCGCGAGCTGGTGGAGCGCAGCCAGATGGCGGAGATCGAGCGGGAGCTCGAGAACGTGCCGAACCTGGACGAGGACCGGATCATCCGGCGCTACGCCAATCTGGTCCGGGTCACGCTCCGCACGAACTTCTACCAGAAGGGCGCGGACGGCGAGCCCAAGCCCTACCTTTCCTTCAAGCTGGACAGCAGCCAGGTCGACGAACTGCCGCTGCCCCGGCCGTGGCGGGAGATCTTCGTCTATTCGCCGCGCATGGAGGGCATCCATCTGCGCGGCGGCAAGGTCGCGCGCGGCGGCATCCGCTGGTCCGACCGGCGGGAAGATTTCCGGACCGAGGTGCTGGGCCTGATGAAGGCACAGATGGTGAAGAACGCCGTCATCGTGCCCGTGGGCTCGAAGGGCGGGTTCGTGGTGAAGCGTCCGCCGCGCGAGGGCGGGCGGGAGGCGTTCCAGGCCGAGGGCATCGAATGCTACAAGATGCTGATGCGCGGCCTTCTGGACGTGACCGACAACCTTTCGGACGCAGGGGTCGCGCATCCGCCTACCGTTGTTCGGCACGATGAGGACGACCCCTATCTGGTCGTCGCGGCCGACAAGGGCACGGCCAGCTTCTCCGACATCGCCAACGGCATTTCCCAGGAATACGGCTTCTGGCTGGACGATGCCTTCGCCTCGGGCGGGTCGGCCGGTTACGACCATAAGAAGATGGGCATCACCGCGCGCGGCGCGTGGGAAGGCGTGAAGCGCCATTTCCGGGAGTTGGGCGTCGACATCCAGAACGAGGATTTCACCGTCATCGGCGTCGGCGACATGTCCGGCGACGTGTTCGGCAACGGCATGCTGTGCAGCCGGCACACCCGGCTTCAGGCGGCGTTCAACCATCTGCACATCTTCGTCGACCCGGACCCCGACGCCGCTATCAGCTTCAAGGAGCGCCAGCGGCTCTACGATCTCGGCCGCGGGTCATGGGACCAGTACGACCAGAAGCTGATCTCCAAGGGCGGCGGCGTGTTCGACCGTAAGGCCAAGGCGGTGAAGCTGACGCGCGAAATGCAGGCGCTGACCGGCCTCGACCGCGAATCGGTGACGCCGAACGAACTGATCTCCGCGATGCTGCGGGCGCCGGTGGACCTGCTGTGGTTCGGCGGCATCGGCACCTATGTGAAGGCGCGTGACGAAAGTCATGCGGAGGTCGGCGACAAGGCCAATGACAGCCTGCGGGTCGATGCGGCGCGGATCTGCGCGCGCGTGATCGGGGAAGGCGCCAACCTCGCCGTCACCCAGCGCGGCCGGATCGAATACGCGCTGAAGGGCGGCCGGGCGGACGGCGCCAGCGGTGGCGGCAAGCTCAACACCGACTTCATCGACAATTCAGCCGGCGTCGACTGCTCCGACCATGAGGTCAACATCAAGATCCTGCTGAACGCGGTGGTCGCGGCCGGGGACATGACGCTGAAGCAGCGCAACGCCCTCCTGGAGCGGATGACGGAGGAGGTCGGCGGCCTCTGCCTGCGCGACAACTACCTCCAGACCCAGGCGCTGACCATGACTATGGCGGAGGCGACGGAGCTTCTGGACCAGCAGGCGCGGTTCATGAAGGGGCTGGAGAAGGCAGGGCATCTCGACCGCGCGATCGAGATGCTGCCCAATGACGAGGAGCTGACCGAACGGCTGGGCCGGCGCGAGGGGCTGACCCGGCCGGAGCTGTCGGTGCTGCTCTCCTATTCTAAGATCACGCTCTACGATGCGCTCCTGGCGTCGGACCTGCCGGACGACCCGGCGCTGGAGGACGACCTCCGCCTCTACTTCCCCGAACCGCTGCGGAAGAAGTACGCAGCGCCGATCAAGCGGCACACTTTGTCGCGGGAGATCGTGGCGACCTTTGTCACCAACTCGCTCATCAACCGCACCGGCCCGACCTTCGTGGCGGAGATGATCGACAAGACCGGCATGGGCCCGGCCGACATCGCGCGCGCCTACCTCATCGTCCGCGACAGCTTCGAGCTGCGGTCGCTGTGGCAGCGGATCGAGGAGCTGGACGCCAAGGTGCCGGCGGAGGTGCAGACGCAGATGATGCTCTATATCCGCCGGCTGGTGGAGCGGACGACGAGCTGGATCCTGCGCCAGGGCGGAGAGCGGCTGGAGGTCGACCGCCAGATCGCCCATCTGCGTCCGGCGATCGAGGCGCTGACGAAGGAGATCGACGGCGTGCTCTACCCCGACGCGCGAACGGTGATCGACCGGCGCGCGGCGGCGATGATAGAGCAGGGGGCGCCGGAGGACCTTGCCCGGCACATCTCCTCGCTCAACGTGCTGGCGGCCGGCGTCGACCTCGTTCAGATCACCGATGCCGCCGATGTCGGCCTGACCGACGCGGCCTCGGTCTATTTCGATGTCGGCCGCCGGTTGGGCATCGCCTGGCTCCGGGACAGCGCGCTCAAGGTCCAGGCCTCCAACCATTGGCAGAAGCAGGCAATCGCGGCCATCCTGGACGACCTCTACGCGCTCCAGGCCGACCTCTCCCACCGGGTGATCGACCGCGCGGACGGCGAGATATCGCGATCCGACGCGCCGGCGCTGATCGAAGCCTGGATCGACCGCCGCCGCCAGCCGATCGAACGGATCGACCAGTTGATCGCGGAGCTGCGGGCGATGGACACGGTCGACCTCTCCATGCTCGCTGTTGCCAACCGCCGCCTCCGCGGCCTGATGGCGAGCTAAGGGGCGGCGGCTGTTGGCGGGCTCGCCATGGGGGAAGAGAGGCGAGGCCTTCTCTTTCCCGTCATTCCAGCGAAGGCTGGAATCCATGGGCTGGAGCCGCCTTACCGACGGTGAAGAACCGGGCGCGGTCCCGGCTTCGGTCGATACCGCATGGATGCTGGATCAAGTCCCATAGGCGCTAACTTTGAGGCGCGGACCCAACTTCGCCCTCTCCTGCGAAGCGGGGGAGGGAGGGGAGGGTCTGGACCGGATAGATAGGTGACAGATTAGCCCGGAGACATGGGTGACAGGTCTCAAGATCGGCGAGGGAGGACCTTGCCGATGCCTTGGAGAGAGACCTGTGCGATGGATGAGCGAGTGGCGTTCATATTGGCGTGGCGGCGGAGCGCGGAGCCGATGACGGTGTTGTGCGCGGCGCATGGGATCAGCCGGAAGACGGGCTACAAGTGGCGTGATCGTTTTCTGTCGTCTGGCTGGCCGGGTTTGGCGGATGCCAGCCGGGCTCCGCACCGGCCTGGGAACGAGCTGTCGGCGGAGGTGCGCGCGGCGATTGTGGCGTTGCGGGCGGAGCGGCCGTTCTGGGGGCCGAGGAAGCTGCGCGCTGTTTTGGAGGAGCGCCGTGCCGAGTTGGCCTGGCCGGCGCCCTCGACCATCGGCGACCTGCTGCGTCGGGAAGGTTTGTCGGCGCCGCGCCGGCGTCGGCGCACGGCGCTGCCGCTGACGCAGCCCTTTCTGGCGGCGACCGCGCCGAACGATGTCTGGTGCGCCGACTTCAAGGGCTGGTTCCGCACTGGCGACCGGACGCGGTGCGATCCGCTGACGATCACCGATGCGGCGAGCCGGTTCCTGATCGATTGCCGCATCGTCGCCCCGACCATAGAGGGCGCGGCGCCGGTGTTCGAGGCCGCGTTCCGTCGCCACGGGCTGCCGCGGGCGATCCGCAGCGACAATGGCGCGCCGTTCGCCTCGATCGGCGCCGGCGGGCTGACCCGTCTCTCGGTCGAGTGGGTCAAGCTGGGCATCCGGCTGGAGCGCATCGATCCGGGTTGCCCGCAGCAGAACGGCCGGCACGAGCGGATGCACGGCACGCTCAAGGCCGAGACGATCCGTCCGCCGGCGGCCACGGCGGCGGCCCAGCAGGCGCGCTTCGACGCCTGGCGCGATGACTTCAACATTCACCGGCCGCACGAGGCCCTGGCCCAGACGCCGCCGGCGCGGCGCTACCGGCCGGCGCTCCGGCGCCATCCCGGCGCAGCGCCGGAGCCGAGCTATGCCGCCGATCACGCCGTGCGCCGGGTGCGCTCCAACGGCGAAATCAAGTGGGGCGGCGAACTGGTCTTCGTCTCCGAGGCGCTCGTCGGCGAGCCGGTCGGCATTACAGAGACCGAGAGCGGGGCCTGGCTGGTGCGCTTCTGTGACGTCGACCTCGGGCTGATCGACCGACGCACCCACAAGCTGCGCCGCTTTGCGGCGGGCCGGCCGGCCCGCCGCAAAGCAGAACAAACCGGGACAACTGTCACCCATGTCTCCGGTCTATAGTGTCACCTATGCTTCCGGTTGCTCAGGACCCGCGCCGTAGGCGTGGGGAGGGTGGGGGTGTTCGGGGTACCAGCGCCGCCGTCGGCTTCAAAACCCTCACCCTCCCACCGCTTCGCGGCGGGCCCCTCCCTCTCCCGCAGAGCAGGAGAGGGGAAAATTACGACCAAAGTTAGCGCCTATGGGATCAAGTCCAGCATGACCTTTTCGTAGAATCGCCAGGAACGCCCCCATGCTGACCGTCTACGGATCGTCCTCCTCCGGGAATTGCTGGAAGCCGGCGCAGATATTGGAGCTGGCGGGGCGGGACTATCGGTGGGTCGAAATCGATTCGATGGCGGGGGCGACGCGGACGCCGGAGTTCCTGGCGCTGAACCCGAACGGCAAGGTTCCGGTCGTGGTGCTGGAGGATGGCGCGGTCCTAACCGAATCGAATGCGATCCTGGCGCATTTCGCGGAGGGGACCGATTACCTGCCGCCGCCGGGGCTGGCGCGGACGCGGGTCCTCGAATGGCTTTTCTTCGAACAGTACAGCCACGAACCCTATGTCGCGGTGGCGCGAAGCTGGATCGCCGTCCAGAAGGCGAAGGCCCGGTACGCCGATCGCCTGCCGGAATTGTGGGAGCGGGGGCACAAGGCGCTGGCAGTCATGGAGCGGCGGCTGGCGGCCGCGCCCTTCCTGACCGATTCGGGCCTGACGATCGCCGATCTGGCGCTGTTCGCCTACACCCATGTCGCCGAGGAAGGGGAGTTCGACCTGTCGCCCTATCCCGCCATCCGCGCCTGGCTGGACCGGGTGGCGGCGCATCCGGGGGTGCGGAGGCTCGACCGGCTCAGAAGATGAGCGACAAGATGCCGATCACGACCAGGAGGCCGATGATGAAGATGATTCCGATCGTGCCGCCGATGAATTTCAGCATGATGATCCTTCCTCCGCGACGATAATCCCTGAACGGCCGCAGGGGATGAACGGTTCCCGGAAGGGCGGAACAGCAGCCCCCCTGAGGTGTTTGGAAAGGCATGGGCATTCCGCGACCACCCGCCGATCCGCCGCGCCCGGTTCCGCCGGTGAAGATTCCGCCCGACGATCCGTCGGAATTGCCTCCCGATGTGCCGGTGGAGGAGCCGCCGCTCGATCCCGAGGAATTCCCGCCCAACCCGCCGGAGCAGCCGGAACGGCCGCCGAAGGAAATCAACGGCCCGCATTGACCGGCCGCCGAAAGGGATGCGCGGCGTTGGCCTCTCTGGCATGGTGCCGGTCTCGTGACCGACTGCCGATCGGACTTCCATGACCGTGACGAACGTTTCGGCCCGATCTGCGGCCCGGCCCGCGGGCAAGCTGGGCCTCTTCTCCTGGTGCCTGTTCGACTGGGCCAATTCCGCCTTCAACACGGTCATCGGCACCTTCATCTTCTCGGTCTATTTCGCGCGCGGCATCCATGGGGATGAGACGACGGGCAGCGCCCTCTGGGGCTATGCGATCGGCGCGTCGGGGCTGATGGTCGCGATCCTCTCTCCCGTTCTGGGCGCGATCGCCGACCGGACGGGCCGGCGGAAGCCGTGGCTGGCCGTGCTGGTGGGGCTGACGGTCGGGATGACGACGCTGCTGTGGTTCGCGGAACCCGATCCCTCCTTCACCCTCTACGCCCTGGTCCTGGTGGCGCTTTCCAGCACCAGTTTCGCCCTCTGCGACGTGTTCTACAGCGCCATGCTGCCATCGGTGGCGCCGCCGGGAATGGTCGGGCGGCTGTCGGGATGGGGCTGGGGGCTTGGCTATGTCGGCGGATTACTCTCCCTGGTGGCGGCCCTGTTCGGGCTGGTCCAGGCGGAGCCGCCGCCCTTCGGGCTGGACCCGGAAAGCCAGGAGCCGGTGCGGGCGGTGACCCTGCTGGTGGCTGCATGGTTCACGCTCTTCGCACTGCCGCTCTTCCTCTTCACCCCGGACGAGCCGGCGACCGGCGTTCCGGCCGGCCGGGCGGTCCGGGAGGGGCTGGCGCAACTTGCCCGCACGCTGCGGGAGGTCCGCCGCTATGGCGACATCGCCCGGTTTCTCCTCGCCAGCGCGCTCTATCGCGACGGGCTCAACACGCTGTTCGCGGTCGGCGGGCTCTATGCCGCCGGCACCTTCGGGATGAGTTTCGAACAGATCCTGATCTTCGCCATCGGGCTCAACGTCACGGCCGGGATCGGGGCTGCCGGATTCGCCTTCCTGGACGACCATATCGGGCCCAAGCCGACCATCCTGATCGCGCTCGCCGGGCTGCTGGCTTTCGGCCTGCCGCTGGTGCTGATCTCCGACATCACGCTCTTCATCGGGCTGGCGCTGGGGCTCGGCATCTTCGTCGGCCCGGCCCAGGCGGCCAGCCGGTCGATGATGGCGCGGATGGCGCCCGACGAGATGGAGACGGAGATGTTCGGCCTCTACGCCATGACCGGCAAGGCGGTGGCGTTCCTCGGCCCCCTGGCCTTCGCCGCAGCGACCGGCCTTTTCGACAGCCAGCGGGCCGGCATGGCGACCATCCTCTTGTTCCTGATCGCCGGCGGGGCGATTCTTCTGACGGTGCGCAATGTCGGCCGGCCGCAGCCGGTTCCTGAACGGGGATGAAGATGGGGGTGGAAGCGCAATATGCGACGGAAGGGCTGACGGCGGCGATCCGAAGGGCGCTGGAGCAGTCGGGGAAATCGATCGATTCCATCGGGCCGGAGGATCTCGCGCCGATCGACGAGCTGCATGTCAGGGGCCGCAAGGCCACGCTCGAACTGGCGGAGAGGCTGCAACTGACGCCGGAGATGCGGGTGCTGGACGTGGGCAGCGGCCTCGGCGGGCCGTCCCGCCTGCTGGCCGACACCTATGGATGCGAAGTCACGGGCATCGATCTCAGCGCCTCCTTCTGCGAGACGGCGACTGCGCTGGCCGGCTGGACCGGACTGGGGGCGCTGGTGGATTACCGCGCGGCGGACGCGCTGGACATGCCGTTCGGGGATGAGAGCTTCGATGTCGTCTGGTCCCAGCACGCGTCGATGAACATCGAGGACAAGGAGGCGCTCTACGCCGAAACAAGGCGGGTGCTGCATCCGGGCGGGCGCTTCGCGCTCTATGACGTGCTCCAGGGGCCGGGAGGCGAGGTGCGCTATCCGGTTCCCTGGGCGGGGGATTCGTCGATCAGCCATCTGGCGACGGCGGAGGAGCTGCGGCGGCTGCTGACCCGCGCCGGTTTCAAGATCCTCCATTGGGAAGACAGGACGGAGGCCGGGCGCGACTGGTTCGCCCGGATGGCGGAGAAGGCGCAAGGCGCGCCGCGCCGTCCGCTGGGCGTCCATCTGATCTTCGGCGACGCCTTCAAGGCGATGATGGAGAACCAGCGCCGCAACCTGGAGGAAGGGCGGGTGGCGCTGGTGGAGGCCGTCTGCCGTCGAATCTAGCCAGCAGCCGGCGTGATGCGATAGGCGCAGCGCCGCGCGCCGGCAAGAATATGATCGGTTCGCTCTACTGTCGCGTCCGGTCCCAGCGTTGCCCGGAATAGGGCCAGCTCCGACCGGCAAAATCCCTGGCAGGCCGCCGCCGCGGCGCAGATCGGGCAATGGTTCTCCACCAGCAGGAAACCGTCGCCCTCGGCCCGCCAGTCGGCCATGTAGCCCTCCCTGCTGCGGATGGCCGCCAGCGCCCGGACCTTCTCCTCCAGCGATTCGGCCGACGCCGTCTCCCTGGAATAGGCGGCGAGGTTGGCCCGCTCGCGCTCCGCGATCAGCCGGTCGAGCCCTTCAGCGCCGAACAGGTCGCGGACGCCGCCCAGCAACTGGACGGCAAGCTCCGCATGGGTGTCTGGGAAGCGGGCGTTTGCGGCGTCGGTCAGCGCCCAGAGGCGCGCGGGGCGGCCGATGCCGGCGGCGATCTCCCGATGGTCGACCAGCCCTTCGGCCTTCAGCTTGACGAGCTGCTGGCGGGCGGCTTCCGATGTCACGCCCAGCTCTCCGGCCAGCGCGGCGGCGTTGCGGGGCCCCTTGCTCTTGAGCAGGAAAAGGATGCGATCGGCGGGAATGGTTCGGCTCATCCGCTAATTATGCAAGATGTCGCTTGACTTATTCAACAGCCCGCTGGATTTTTCCAAGAAATAACTTGGATTAGTATCATGGCCCGGGTCACCCATATCGCTCCTACGCTGCTCGACAACCGCCAGCACGCCCTGATCGCCTCGATCATCGGGCTCTGCATCTCCGTCTGGGCCACCAACTCCATGGTGTCGGTGACCGTGCTGCCCAGCGCGGTGGTGGAGATCGGGGGCGTCGCGCTCCTGAGTTGGGCGACCACGATCTACATCACCGCGTCGATCGTCGTCTCCGCTTCCGCCGGCTGGATGCGCGCCCGCATCGGGCTCAGGCGCGGCATCGCGCTGGGCGTCATCACCTTCGCCGCCGGGTCCGCCCTCTGCGCGCTGGCCCCGACCATGCCCGTGCTCCTGGGCGGACGACTGTTGCAAGGCGCGGGGTCCGGGCTGGCGGCGGCGCTCTGCTACATCCTCGTGCGGACGTATTTCCCCCAGGCGCTGTGGCCGCGGATCTTCGCCATGATCGCGGCCGTCTGGGGCGTGGCGGCGCTGGCCGGGCCGGCGCTGGGCGGTCTCCTGACCCAGCTGGTGGACTGGCGGTTCGCCTATCTGGCGATGCTCGTCCCGGCCGCCCTCCTGCTCATCATGACGCTGGCCGTCCTGCCGCGCGACGCCGATGCCGGCCGGGGCGCGGCGCTGCCGATCGGGCGGCTCTCGCTGCTGGCGGCCGGCATCCTTTCGATCGGGCTCGCCGCCAATCTGGCCGGCGTGGCGTCGGCCGCTCTCGCGGTCGCGGCGGGCATCGGCCTGGTCGTCCTGGCGGCGGCGCTGGACCAGCGCTCGGCGGAGCCGATCTTCCCCCGGGCGGCCTTCTCCTTCTCCAGCCCCGTCGGGCTGGGGCTGACGGCCAAATGCTCGATGATCGTGTCGACCATGCCGGTGTCGATCTATGGCGCCTACATCCTCCAGACCGTGCATGGCGCGACGCCGCTCATTGCGGGCTATCTGGTCGCGCTGGAGGCGCTGGCCTGGACGGCGGCGGCGAACATCGTGCCCCGCCTGCCGCACCGCGCGACGGGGGCGGCGATCCTGGCCGGGCCGCTGCTTGCCGGCGGCGGGATGGCGCTCGGCGCGGTGACGTTGTCGACCGGGCCGCTGCCGATGGCGGGGCTGGCGATCGCGATCATGGGATCGGGCTTCGGCATATGCTGGGCGTTCCTCAGCGGCCATGTCATGGCCGGGGCGGAGCCGGGGGAGGAGGACCGCACGGCGTCGGCCATCCCGACGGCTGAGACGGCGGGCATCGCTCTGGGCGCGGCGCTGACCGGCGTCGCCGGCAACGCCTTCGGCATCGCCGAGGCCCGGACGCCGGCCGAGATGGCGGCGACAGTGCCGCCGCTGATGGCGGTCTTCATCGCCGCCGCCATCGTCGCCCTCGCGGCGGCGTTCAGGATCGTGCGGCGGCGCAGGCCGGTTGTGGCGGCGGCCGGGTAAGCTCAGCCCATCGCGGCCGGGAAATCGTCCCAGCCATAGACGGTCTCGAACACGGTCAGCCCGTCCATGCCGATGGCGCGTTCGCCCAGGCGGCGGGCGCCGAGGCGGGGATAGAAGCCGGCGCCGGGATTGCCCTTGAAGGCCTGGACGACGGCCGACCGCCAACCCCGCTGCGCGGCGGCGTCCGCCGCGGCGCGCATCAGCTTCCGGCCCAGGCCGAGACGCTGGCAGTCTTCCCGCAGATAGAGGTGGCTGATCTCGCAATCATAGTCGCTGTCGGCCGGATTCCGGGGCGGCTGGACGTTGACGAAGCCGGCGACGCGGCCGTCAGGTTCCTCCGCCACGATCAGAATGCCGCGCGGATCGGTCAGGTAGCCGGTCCATTCAACGGTGCGGCTTTCAACCGTGCGACCGGCGATCAGGGGCGCGGGGAGGACACCGGGATAGGTGGTGGCCCAGCTTGCCGTGTGCGCCTCGGCGACGGCGCGGGCGTCGGCGGGGCCGGCGGGACGAAGGGTGACGGGCACGACACGCTCCGGTTTGGGGGGAAGGCGGGGCGAGGCGGCTCAGTGGCGGAAATGGCGCATGCCGGTGAACACCATGGCGATGCCGGCCTTGTCTGCGGCGTCGATGACTTCCGCGTCCCGGACCGACCCGCCGGGCTGGATGACCGCCGTCGCGCCCGCCTCGATGGTCGTCAGAAGGCCGTCGGCGAAGGGGAAGAAGGCGTCCGACGCCACGGCGGATCCCTTGGTCCGCGTCTCCGCCTCCCCGGCGTCGCGGGCGAAGTCGGCAGCCTTGCGGGCGGCGATGCGGGCGCTGTCGATGCGGCTCATCTGCCCGGCGCCGACTCCGACCGTCGCGCGGTTCTTCGCATAGACGATGGCGTTCGACTTGACGTGCTTGGCGACCCGGAAGGCGAACAGCAGGTCCGCCAGCTCCGCCGCCGTCGGCGCGCGGCGGGTCACGACCTTCAGATCGTCGGTCGTGACATGGCCGCCGTCCCGGCTCTGGAACAACAGGCCGCCCGCGACGCTGCGGACATTCATGCCCGGCGCGCGCGGATCGGCCATGCCGCCGGTCAGCAGCAGGCGAAGGTTCTTCTTCGCCGCCAGGATCTCCCGCGCCTCTTCCGACGCGTCGGGGGCGATCACGACCTCCAGGAAGATGTCGGTCAGCCGGTTGGCGGTGATGGCGTCCAGCGGCCGGTTGACCGCGACGATGCCGCCGAAGGCGCTGACGGGGTCGCAGGCCAGCGCCCGGTCGTAGGCTTCGGCCAGCGTCTCCCCGATCGCCGTGCCGGACGGGTTGGCGTGCTTGATGATGGCGACCGCCGGCTCCTCGAACTCCGACACCAGTTCGAACGCCGCGTCGGTGTCGTTGATGTTGTTGAAGCTCAGCTCCTTGCCCTGGAGCTGCCGGGCCGTGGCGACGCCCGGCCGCGTCTCCCCGGTGCGGTAGAGGGCGGCGCCCTGGTGCGGGTTCTCCCCATAGCGCAGCGCCTGGGACCGCTCACCGGACAGTGTCAGGCGGCCGGGATAGGCGTCGCCCAACACGCCGGAGAACCAGGCGGAGATGGCGGAATCATAGGCGGCGGTGCGGGAATAGGCGGTGTGGGCCAGCCGGCGGCGCAGATCCGCGCTGGTCGCGCCGTTCCCCGTCTCCATGTCCAGCCGGACGGCGGCGTAGTCCGCCGGATCGACCACGACCGTGACATGGGTATGGTTCTTGGCCGCCGCCCGGATCATCGCCGGGCCGCCGATGTCGATATTCTCGATCGCCGTCTCGTAATCCGCCCCGGCGGCGACCGTCGCCTCGAACGGGTAGAGGTTGACCACCAGAAGGTCGATCGGCTGGATGCCGTAATCGGTCATCGCCTCGACATGGTCGGCCACATCGCGCCGGGCCAGCAGGCCGCCATGGATGCGCGGATGCAGCGTCTTCACGCGGCCGTCCATGATCTCCGGGAAGCCCGTATGCTCCGACACTTCCTTGACCGGCACCCCGGCCTCCGCCAGCGCGCGGGCCGATCCGCCGGTCGACAGGATCTGCACGCCGCGATCGGCCAGGAAGCGGGCGAAATCGACGATCCCCTCCTTGTCGGAGACGGAGATCAGGGCGCGTTCGATGGGACGGGAAGCGGGCTGGGCGGTCATCGGAGGGCTGACGCTCCTGTGCGGCGGGGGAAGGCGGGGCCTTTCTAGCGCCGGATCGGCCGCTTGTCGAAGGCTGGTTCCAGCTTCAGCCGCGCGGCTCCTGCCTGATCGCCCATTTGACCGGCGCGCCCTGCCCGTCGGTCACGCCGGAAAGCACGATCTGCTGACTGCGCCGGCGTTCGCCCTTCGCGCCGAAATAGACGCTTTCCTCCACCTTCACCGGCGCGCCGTCGGCATAGAGGCGGAAGCCGACGCCGCTGGGCAGGCGGATCAGCGCCTGCTCCCCGCTCTGCACCGCCGACACGCGGACGCCCGGATGCAGGTGGAAGCGGATGTCGAAGGCGATGTCGGCCGGCCCCTCCAGGCTGTCCTCGCCGCGCACATCGTCGCCTTCGGCCGAAACGTAGAGCCGCCGGCGGTGGGTGACGCCCAGCCCCGGCCGATAGCCGTCATGGCTGGCGTCGATCAGCGTGTCGCCCTCGATCTCCGACCGCTCCAGCGTCACCTTCGCCCGCCGCTCCAGCCCGCCATCCTCGATAAGGGCGCTGGAATTCCTGTCCGCGACGGTGACGGTGGAATGGGCGGCCGTCCCGCGCAGGGCCATCGCCCAGGCCGCGCCCTCGCGCCCTTCCGCCGGGCCCGGCCATGCGCCGCAATTGACGATCATCCTCTCCCGCCCGAAGGAGAGTTCGAAGGACAGTGTCCCGGCATGGGCGCCCGGATCGAATCCCGGCGGCGGCGGGTCGCCGGCATCCATCAGCACCAGCGCGCGGCCGGCCTGCACCCGTTCGAATCCCGAATGCCGAGCGCTCTTCAGCGGCCTTCCCTTGGCGTCGGCATGGGTCATGACCGCGTCGATCATCACCCGGTCGGCCTCGCCCGACCCGTTGAACAGGCACAGCAGCCCGTCGCCATGGCGGTGGAAGCGCAAGGCCGGCGTCATCCGGTCGATGGCGTGCTGCAGGCTTTCCGGGACCGTGACCTCGGGATCGCGCAGATGGGCGAGGCGCAGCAGCCCGCGCAGATCGATCAGATGGCGCAGCAGGGCCAAGTGAACGTCCGGATTGCGCTGGACATGGCCGCCATCGGCCAGCACCTGCCGCCGCAATTCACGGTCGAGGATGCCCAGCGCATCCTCCAGCCGGCCCGGATCCCCCGGCAGGCAGAGGGCGGCGTAGACCAGCCCCTTGGCCGCGACCAGAAGCGGCGCGCCGGCAAGCTCGCCCGGCGCGGCGCGGGCCAGGTGCGTCGCCTGCCGGGACAGGCTGGCGAACATCGTGAGACGGAACTGATCGTCGGCCGACGCGCAGAAGAAATCATGGCCGCCCAGCCAGTTGGCGATCCGCGCGCCCAATATGTCCGGTCGCCAGGTCAGCCCGTCCCAGCGGTCGTGCCGGTCGATCCAGTGGCCGACCAGGAAGCGGGCCTGCCTGCGGGCGGCGTCGCCGGACAGCGCGCGGAGGTCGCGCAGCCAGTCGAATCCGTGAAGCTCGGCGACGAAATCCGCGCCCGCGCCGACCGGCGACCAGAGCGGCGCGTCGGACCGGACGGTCTGGCCGGCGAAGGCGTAGCAGCCGCCCAGCAGCGCCGAACCCTTCTCGGCGTCCCCCGGCCAGGGATCGGGCGGCACCAGCACCAGGTCGCGCGGGCCGTTCCGGCCGAGCGTCAGGGTGTAGAGCGGGTTGCCGTAGGCGAGACGGGAAAGGCCGGTCCTGAGCGTCCGGACGGTTTCCCGCGCGCCGCGCTCCATCGCCCCCGCCCTACCCGCGCAGCCGGCGGATATTGTCGGCGTAGGCCGAAGGGCCGCCCTTGAAGCTGGCGGTGCCGGCGACCAGCAGGTCCGCCCCGGCCGCGACCACGCGGGGGGCCGTCTCCTCCGTGACGCCGCCATCGATCTCAAGATCGATGTCGCGGTCCGTGGCGTCGATCAGCGACCGGACCATGCCTATCTTGTCGATCTGGCTTTCGATGAACTTCTGGCCGCCGAAGCCCGGATTGACGGTCATCACCAGGATCAGGTCGACATCGCCCAACATCTCCTCGATCAGGGAGACGGAGCTTCCCGGCGACAGCGCCAGGCCGGCCTTGCAGCCATGCTGCTTGATAAGCTGCACCGTGCGGTGCGGGTGGGGGCCGGCCTCGGGATGGAAAGTGATGATGTCGGCGCCGGCGGCGGCGAAATCCGGCACAGCCCAGTCGACCGGACCGATCATCAGATGGACGTCCATCGGCAGCTTCGTGTGCGGGCGGAGCGCCTTCACCACGCCGGGGCCGATGGTGACGTTCGGCACGAAATGGCCGTCCATGACATCGACATGGATCATGTCGACGCCGGCCTCCTCCATCGCCCGCACCTCCTCGCCCAGCTTGGCGAAATCGGCGGACAGGATCGAAGGGGCGATTCGGGTGGGTTTCTGCATGATGAGGTCGTAGGTATCAACTTAGCCGAATCGCCGCAACCGGGCGATATGGAAGCCGTCCAGCCCGCCCTCGCCGGGCAGCATCGACGGCAGGGTCCGGATTTCGCCCTCGGCGGTCACCGCCTCGGCCAGCCCGCCGATCTCCTCCGCCCGGACCGGGTCCCGCCGGACGGCGTTCCCGGCGCGCTCCAGCAGCGAGGCGATCTGGCGTTCCCCTTCCTCCGGCTGGAGGGAGCAGGTGCACCAGACGAGGATTCCGCCCGGCCTGACCAGCGTGACCGCATGGTCCAGCAGTCGCGCCTGGGCCGCCGCCAGCTTCTCCACATCCTCCGGGCTCTTCAGCCTCGGGATGTCGGGATGCCGGCGGATCGTCCCGGTGGCGGAGCAGGGCGCGTCCAGCAGCACGGCGTCGAACGGCTCCGCCGGCCGGAAAATAGCGGCGTCGGCGGCGACCAGCTCCGCCTCCAGCCCCAGCCGGTCCAGATTGGCGCGGACGCGGGCCAGCCTTCCCTCCGACCGGTCTACCGCGGTCACCCGCGCGCCGGCAGCGCAGAGCTGGGCCGTCTTGCCGCCCGGCGCGGCGCAGAGGTCGGCGACGCGCAGCCCCGCGACATCGCCCATCAGCCTTGCCGGAAGGGCGGCGGCGGCATCCTGCACCCACCATGCGCCTTCGCCGAACCCCGGCAGATCCGGCACCGCACCGCCGGCCGCGCGACGCAGGCTGCCGCTCGGCAGCAGCGTGGCGTCCAGCCTTTCCGCCCAGCCGGCCGGATCGCCCTTCGGCGTGATGTCCAACGGCGCTTCGGTTAGGTGCGCGTCGGCGACGGCGCGGGCGGTATCCTCACCGTAGGCGGCGGTCCAGGCGTTCCACAGCCAGTCCGGCGTGTTCAGCCGGGCGGCGTCCTGGGCCGTGACCAGTGCCGCGCCCTCCCGGTCCAGCCGGCGCAGGACGGCGTTGACCAGCCCCTTGAACCGGGCATCGCGACCGCGATCGACCAGGGCGACGGAGGTGTCGACGGCGGCGTGGGGCGGCGTGCCGAGGAAGAGAAGCTGGGCCGCGCCCAGCCGTAGCGCGTCGCGGGCGGCCGTCCCGGTCGGCGGCAGCGGCATCTCCAGCATCTGGTCGATCAGCGCGTCGATCTGGCCCAGCCGGCGCAGGGTCGTGGCCGTCAGCAGGCGGACGAAGGCCCGGTCGCGGGGCGCCAGGGACGCGGCGTCGAGCGTCCGGTCCAGAACCTCGTCCAGCGCGCGCTTCCGCCCCAGAACGGCGCGCAGCAAATCCCGCGCCGCGATCCGCGCGCCCAGCCCATCGGTCGATGCATTCGTCATGGGCGGGATGTAGCCGAACATCGGCGCCGAAGCCAGTGCGGAGCGCGATTCGACGCCGGAATCACAGAGCCGTAATAAGCTCGGCCCCGATTATAGAAATGGGATAAAATTCTTTGACGCTTTGGAGCGTTTCCATAATCCCGGCGGAGATGGCGGTGGCGGGACATCTTCCGTTGACAATCGATCTATAGAGCCAATATCCCTGACATCTTTGATAGAGAAATTATTGTTCTCTAAGTCATTCCCACAAGCGATCGAATTTGTTCAATGACGTCTGGTGAACCAGCGCAGAAAATCGCATTCCAGAATGTGTTCAAGGTCTTCGGCTCCCGCACCGCGGATGCGGTGAAGATGATCGAAGCCGGCAGCGACAAGAGCGAGATCCTTTCCCGCACGGGCTGCACGGTCGGCGTCAACGATGTCTCGTTCGACATCAGGGCCGGGGAAATCTTCGTGGTCATGGGCCTGTCGGGCTCCGGCAAATCCACCCTGCTGCGGCTGATCAATCGGCTGATCGAACCGACGCTGGGGTCGATCCTGGTCGACGGCGAGGATGTGACGCGGATGAGTAAGCGGGACCTGATCCAGCTTCGCCGCCGCGACATGAGCATGGTCTTCCAGTCCTTCGCGCTCCTGCCCAACCGGACGGTTCTGGAGAACGCGGCCTTCGGGCTGGAGGTTTCCGGCGAGGCCGAGGCGTCGCGGCGGGAGAAGGCGATGACGGCGCTCGCGGCCGTCGGGCTCGACCAGTACGCCCAGAGCAGCCCAGACCAGCTTTCCGGCGGCATGAAGCAGCGCGTCGGCCTTGCCCGCGCGCTGGCCAGCGAACCTACGATCCTGCTGATGGACGAGGCGTTCTCCGCGCTCGACCCGCTGATCCGGACGGAGATGCAGGACGAGCTTCTGCGCCTCCAGACCGAACACAGCCGGACGGTCGTCTTCGTCAGCCACGATCTGGACGAGGCGATGCGGATCGGCGACCGGATCGCGATCATGCAGGATGGCGCGGTGGTCCAGGTCGGCACGCCCGAGGACATCGTCATCAACCCCGCCAACGACTATGTCCGGTCGTTCTTCCGCAATGTCGACGTGTCCCAGGTCTTCAGGGCGGGCGATATCGCCCGGCAGACCCAGGTGACGCTGATCGAGCGGCCGGGGATGGACGTCAACGCGGCTCTGGACCGGATGCGCAGGCATGACCGGGACGTCGCCATCGTCGTCAGCCGCGACAAGAAATATCAGGGCGTGGTCACCGCCGACTCCCTGGCCGCGGCGATCAAGGGAACGGAGAAGGACGCCTACCACCGCGCCTTCCTTTCCGACATCGCGCCGGTGGAGGCAGACGCCCCGCTGGCCCAGGTGATGAGCGTCGTGGCGGAAAGCCGGTGGCCGGTGCCTGTGGTGAACGAAGGCGGCCGCTATGTCGGCGCCATCTCCAAATCCTCCCTGCTGATGAGCCTCGACCGGGCGGGTTCGCAGGAGGAAGCGTGAGGCGAGCCTGAACCAACTGCCCCTCACCCAACCCTCTCCCCGGAGGGGCGAGGGCTACCAACTTTACCCTCGCCCCTCAGGGGAGAGGGAGGGGCCCGCGAAGCGGGAGGGTGAGGGGGCGTGCAGAAAACGTTGAATCGAGTCGATCATGGATTTTGAATTCGATATCGGCGCCGGGGCGAACGCCGCCGTCGATTACATCCTCGATAATTTCTCTCCCGCGCTGGACGCGATCTCGAGCGGGATCGAGTTCGTCGCGGAATCGATCGAAGCCGGCCTCCTCTGGGCGCCGATCTGGGCGTTCGTGGCGATCCTTGTCGTGCTGTCGCTGTGGCGGGTCGGCTGGAAGTTCGCGATCTTCACCGGGGTCGCGTTGCTGCTGGTCGTCCATATGGAACTGTGGGAGCAGATGATCGAGACGCTGGCGCTGGTGATCGCCGCGACGATCATCGCGATCTTCATCGGCATCCCGCTTGGCATCGCGATGGCCAAGAGCCGGTGGACCGCGACCGCGCTCCGCCCCGTGCTCGACCTCATGCAGACCATGCCGGCCTTCGTCTACCTGATACCGGCGGCCATGTTCTTCGGGCTGGGCGCCGTGCCGGGGACGATCGCGACGGTGATCTTCTCCATGCCGCCGGTCGTGCGCCTGACCAACCTCGGCATCCGCCAGGTCCAGAGCGAATTCATCGAGGCCGGCCTCGCCTTCGGCTGCACCGACCGGCAGTTGCTGGCGAAGGTGCAGTTCCCGCTGGCGCTGCCCTCGATCATGGCGGGCGTCAACCAGACCATCATGCTGGCGCTCTCCATGGTCGTCATCGCCTCGATGATCGGGGCGGGCGGGCTCGGCAACACCGTGCTGACCGGCATCCAGCGGCTGGATGTCGGCCTCGGCTTCGAAGGCGGGCTCGCCGTCGTCGTGCTGGCGATCATCCTCGACCGCATCACCCAGAGCCTCGACCGCCCCAGCGCGTTCGGCTCGCTCAAGACCCTGTTCTCCCGTGGACGCGCCGCGACAGGCGGCGTCGAGGGCGATATCGGAACCGGCGCCCGCGCCGGCTCCTGAAACCGTCGCCGGCCGTTTCCGATGGCTGGCATCCGTTCCACCCCTCACCGGAGGTGACATGATTAAGAAGATTGCAGGAATTTCCGCCGCGGCCCTCATGGCGGCCGGCGTCGCCCAGCCGGCGTTCGCCCAGGACGGCGAGCCGCTGACCATCGGCTGGACCGCATGGTCGGACGCCGAATTCGTGACCAAGCTGGCCCAGCAGCTCATCACCGAGAATTACGGCCAGGAAGTCGAGCTGATCCAGACCGGCATCGCGCCGCAGTACCAGGGCGTAGCCCAGGGTGATATCGACGCGATGATGATGGCCTGGCTGCCGGGGACCCATGCCGACTATTGGGACCAGGTGGGCCCGGACGTGGTGACGCTGGGCGTCCTCTACACCGACGCCAAGCTGGGCTGGGTCGTGCCGGAATATGTGCCGGAGGACCAGCTTTCCTCGATCGCCGACCTCACCGATCCCGAGGTGCGGGAGAAGCTGGACTCGACCATCCAGGGCATCGATCCCGGCGCCGGGCTGATGCGCCTGTCCAACGAGACGATCGAGGCCTACGGGCTGGACGAGTATGAGCTGGTCTCGGCCAGCGACGCCGCCATGGTCGCGGCGCTGGACCGGGCGATCCGCAACGAGGAATGGATCGTCGTCACCGGCTGGAGCCCGCACTGGATGTTCGGCGCCTACGATCTCCGCTATCTGGAGGATCCCGAAGGCACGCTGGGCGGCGTGGAGCGCGTCTACGCCATCGCCCGCCAGGGCTTCCAGCAGGATTATCCTGAGGTGGCGCAGTTCCTGATGCGGATGCACCTGCCGCTGGAGGAGCTGGAAAGCGCGATGGCCAACGCCCAGGAGACCTCCTATGAGGAGGCCATCGGCCAGTACATCGAGAACCACCCCGCCCGGGTGAACTACTGGCTCACGGGCGAGATGGCGGCGTCCTAAGCCGATTCGTCCTGAAGAGAAGCCCGCCGGTGGAGATCGCCGGCGGGCTTTTCATTTGTTGCCCGACCGGAATCTACGACTGAATCGCCATTCGTTAACCGTTCCGGACGCCTCCGAATTAAGCCCGCTGCATAATATTGTAGGATGTCGGTGACAAAGCCGGCGGCCCGATTGCCGCCGCGCGAGCCGGGGATGACCATCGTCCTTCCACTGTTGTGAGGGAGGGGCGTCATGGACACGCAGGTCAAGATCAAGCCGAAGAAGGGTGAAAAACCGCAGGGCCACGGCCCGCAGGACCATGCCGGCATGCATCACGGATATGGGCGGCGCGAATACCAGCCGGTTCCGCAGGGGCCGGTCTTCAAGCCGGGCAAGTTCGGCCGGATGTTCCCCGAACTGCCGCCGATGGCCGCCGACACGGCGGCGCTGGATGCGCTGGCCGCCGCGATGCTGGATGCCGACGGCAACCAGTCCGGCGACAATCCGGCGGTACCGGCCGGGTTCACCTATTTCGGCCAGTTCGTCGATCATGACGTGACCTTCGATCCGACCACCATGCCGGAAGTGGCGATCGATCCGCAGACGGTCTTCAACTTCCGCACGCCGAAGCTGGAGCTGGACAGCCTCTACGGCTCCGGCCCCGACCTGGATCCGTTCCTCTATCAGCCGGACGATCCGGCGCTGTTCGCGCTGGGATCGACCGGGCAGGGGCAGGGCGACCCGGCGCTCCCTGTAGGCTTCCCCAACGATCTGCCGCGCTTCAACAAGATCGCGCTGATCGGCGACCCCAGGAACGACGAGAACCTGGCGGTGGCGCAGACCCATCTCGCCTTCCTGAAGTTCCACAACAAGATCGTCGCCACTCTGCGCGCAGATGGAACCCCGGCGGCGCAGCTTTTCGACGCCGCGCGGAAGCTGACGACCTGGCACTATCAGAAGATCGTGCTGGAGGATTTCATCGGACGGCTGGTCGATCCGGCGGAGATGGCGGACGTTCGCCAGAATGGCCGGAAGTTCTTCCTGTTCGCGGACGAGCCGTTCATTCCCGTCGAATTCTCCGTCGCCGCCTATCGGCTGGGCCATTCGATGGTCCGGCAGTTCTACAATTTCAACCGCGTCTTCCGCTTCGGCGGGGTGACGCCGGCCAGCCTGGCGCTGCTGTTCCGCTTCACCCGGCTGTCGGGCGGCGGGGCCGACGTGCCGGTGCCCAGCGACTGGATCATCGACTGGCGGCGCTTCTACGATTTCAACGCCCCCGGCGTGGAGGTGAACCCGACCCGCAAGATCGATCCGTTCCTGGTCCAGGAACTCCACACCCTGCCGGGCGGCGGCGGTTCCCTGCCCCAGCGCAACCTGGTGCGCGGCCTGCGCATGGGGCTGCCGTCGGGCCAGGCGGTGGCGGCGCGGATGGGCTTCGCCCCGCTGACCCCGGCTGAGATCGGCGACGGTCCGGACGGGCAGGTGGCGACGGCCCAGGGTCTCACCCAGCAGACGCCGCTCTGGTACTACATCCTGAAGGAGGCGCTGGTGCAGCAGGACGGGCTGCGGTTGGGCAAGGTCGGCAGTCGGATCATCTCCGAAGTCTTCGTCGGGATGCTGGAAGGCGACCCGAATTCCTTCCTGGCGCAGGATCCGACATGGACTCCGACCCTGCCCCGGGCGAACAACGATACCTTCACGATGGTCGACATGCTGACCTTCGTGGATGAGATAAACCCGATCAACTAAGGATCGGCAATAGAGACTGATCGACCGGGGTGGGGGCGGACGGGCGCTGGCGTCACGCGGATTTCGCGGCCGCCAGCGCCCGTTCCACGTCCGCCTGAAGGTCGTCATACCCTTCCAGCCCGATCGACAGGCGGACCAGCCCGTCGGTGATGCCCATGGCGGCGCGGTCCTCAACGGCCATGGCCCTGTGGGTCGTGGTCATCGGGTGGGTCGCGATCGACCGCGTGTCGCCCAGATTGTTGGAGATGTCGACGATCCGCAGCGCGTTGATGAAAGCGAACGCCGCCTGCTTGCTCCCGAGGTCGAGCGATACGATCGTACCGCCGCTCTTCATCTGGCGGCGCGCCAGCTCATGCTGCGGATGGCTTTCCAGGAAGGGGTAGCGGACGGTTCGCGCGCCGCCGTCGGCCTCGATGAATTCGGCCAAGCTGTGGGCCGAGCGGGTCTGGCGCTCGACCCGGATCGACAGCGTCTCCAGCCCCTTCGCCAGCACCCACGCGTTGAAGGGGCTGAGCGCCGGGCCGGTATGCCGGTAATAGGGCATGAAATGGTCGTTGCAGAATTCGGCGTCCGCCAGCAGCGCCCCGCCGAGGCACCGCCCCTGGCCGTCGATATGCTTGGTCGCGGAATACATCACCACGTCGGCGCCAAGCTCCAGCGGCTTCTGGCCCAGAGGCGAGGCGAAGACGTTGTCGACGAAAACCTTCGCGCCGCCGGCATGGGCGATCTCCGCCACCGCGGTGAGGTCGACCAGATCCAGCGTCGGGTTGGCCGGGGTCTCCAGGAAGATGGCGCGCGTGTTCGGACGCATCGCCGCCTGCCAGGCGTCCAGGTCGGCGCCGTCGACCAGCGTCGTCTCGATCCCGTAGCGGGGCAGGATGGTCGTCAGGATGACGTGGCAGGAGCCGAACAGCGCCCGGCTGGCGACGACATGGTCACCCGCGCGCAGATAGCAGAACAGGCCGGTGAAGACGGCCGCCATGCCGCTGGCGGTGACATGACAGGCTTCCGCCCCCTCGATCAGCGCCAGCCGTTTCTCCAGCACCTCCAGCGTCGGGTTGGCGTAGCGCGAATAGACGAAGCCTTCATCCTCGCCGGCGAAGCGGGCCTCGGCCCGTTCGGCGGAATCATAGACGAAGCCGGAGGTGAGGAAGATCGCCTCCGACATCTCGCCGAAATCCGAACGGCGCAGGCCGCCCCTTACGAGAGCGGTTTCGAGGCTGATGTCATCGTTAGGAGAGAGAAGCGCCTGGTCCAAAATGAAAGCCTCCGGAATCGGGTTCGGCCGACCGGAGGCTGAGCGTGCTGGCGCCCGACCTTTTAGCGGTTTTTAACGTGGTCGCAAGCCGGTCGGCTCAAATCTCCACGGAGGACGCGCAATTTCCGACAATGGCGGCGGTTCGTCAAGCCGCACAGTCATGCGGGAGTCCTGCAGGCTCGGCCGCCGGCGAAGGACCGGGCGCGGCCTTGGCCCTGGTCGACACCTAAGAGAAAAAGTCATTCCGGACTTGATCCGGAATCCATGGGCCCTTGCCGCCTCACCGACGGCGAAGAACCGGGTGCGGTCCGGGCCTTAATCGACGCTGCATGGATGCTGGATCAAGTTCTGCATGACCAAACAGAAGAGTCACGCGGGCTCCATCGCCGGAAGTTCGAACCGCTCGGCGAAGGCCCGGTGTCTGTCGACGGGCGGTTTTCCCTCCTTCTGGACATAGAGCGGTATGGTCTTGCCTCCCTGTGGATGGGTCAGTTCCACCACGTGGTAGGTGATCGTCACCGAGGCGCGGTCCTGGTGCCTGTGGGTTATCTTCTGCACCCGCAGAGTCACGCCGCGATAGTTCGCGATCGGTTCCTGCCAGTCGTCGCGTCCGAAAAGCGTCTGGGTCTTCACGATGATCATGCTGCCGGTGATGAGGAAGGATTTCGCGAACCGGAAACTGAAAATCCCCCGGATCAGGAACACCAAGCCGACCAGCCCTCCGACGACGGGGAACAGGATCCTGAAGAAAGGATCATCCATCATCCGATAAGCGACGATGGCGACCGCGATGGCGGCAGGACCGAGGAGAAGGCCGAGCCATACCTGGAGGCGCGGCGTCTTGTAATCGAAGGCCAGGATGGCCGCCGAGGGATCGAGCGCCGGCCTCAGCGCCAGTGCGCCGCCGGGGTTGGTGGCGGTTTTGATCAGCCCCATCAGGCCGCCCCGCCGCGCGCCAGCTCATGCCGCAGGAAATCCCGGACCCATTCCAGCTTCCCCTGGTCGAACTGCCTCCCGGCGAAGACCAGCCGGTCGCTGTCGTTCTCGATGATGACCTGCCAGACATAGGCCGTTTGCCTGTCGCCATTGGAAGTCCTGATATGGGTCATGCGCTGGTCGACGCGGATCTGCTCGATCGCGCCGCGATCCATGCTCCGTTCCGTCGGCCTCTCCAGCGGCCTCGCCCTGACCAGTTTGGTGACGGTACGCTCTATCCAGGCCGAAAGCGCCGATCCTTTGGCGTATTTCACCCATACGCTGGACGCGTCGAGGCCAAGGACGGTTTCGCTATCCTCCTTGCCGCCCCTGAAGAGCCGTTGGAGACCAAGCATCATCAACACGAAGATGGAGCACATCCCGAAGACGAGGATGCCCATATAGGGTTGAAGCAGGAAGACACCGCCGCCGAAAACAAACGGGAGCGCCAGCCAGAACAGCCATGTGAACGACCTGCCGGCGGCGCCTTGGCCGACGACGATGTGAATGGCGTCGCCGTTCCGGGTCACGGTGACGCCGGAGGGCGCGGGACCCGGATCGATCGGCGGGGAGCACGTGATCCCGCCATCGCCCTCATCCTCCGCGGCAATGGGGCTGATCGGCCGATCGAGCGCATCCGTCCCGCGCGCGACGAACCCGCCCGCGTCCGGCTGGAGCGCGGGCAGATCGAAGCGCAGGGCGAACGCTTCCTGGATATCGCGTGGAGATTCGCTCTGATCCGCCACGTAGAGGGGCGTTATCCGGCCGGGATCGTCATGGGCCAGTTCGATGATCTGATAGGTATTGGAGGTGGACGTCTTGCCGACGCTGCTGTCGGCCACCTGCCGCTCCCGCAGCAGCACGCCGCGATAGTTGGCGATCGGCTCCTGCCAGTCATTGCGACCCAGGAAGGTCCGGCTCTTCACGATCACCATGTTGTCGGTGATGAGGAGGGATTTCTCGAACCTGCTCTCGGCCAGGCCGCGAACCAGATTCAGCAGGGCGAACAGGCCGAACCCGCCGGCTGCAAGGGTGACTATTCCGCCCGGGGACAAGTAGATGACGATGGCGGCGATCGCCAGGACCGCGCCGCCGACCATCATGCGCAGCTTCCACAGGCCCTCCGCCGGCTTGTGGTCCAGGGACAGCACCGTCGCCGACGGATCGAGCGCCGGTTTCATTCCCAGCCAGTCGCCCGGATCCAGAAGGGATCTGATCGCAGCAATCATCGGCCCCGCGCCCCCCAGCTCGTTCCGAAGGGGCAATGATAGCGTCACTTGACGCCCGACGCGACACTTTCCGCGCGTACCGCCGTCCGCGCGACCACCGGCGGTAGCTCTTCCCGGACAAAAAACCCGGCCGCCGCCGGGGCTTTCGCCCTTTCAGGCTTCAGGCCTCAATGGGCGGCGGTTCCCGCCCCGCGCTTGACGAACCGGCGGCCGCAATAGCCGCAATCGAGTTGGGTGAGGGTCCCGAAATTATAATAGACCATGGGATGGCCCAACGCGCCGCCCCCGCCGTCGCAGCCGACGGTTTCGGTGTCGTCGTCGATTTCGATCATTTCCGCCGGGATGGGGGAGGTTGCGGGCTTCATCGCCACTGTCGCCTTCATGCTGAACGGGAGAGCCATGGGGCCGGCCCTCCGATTGACCGCTGGAACCGCCGGATGATACCCATGGCGGTCCAGCAATCAACCGATTGGTCGCGCCAGCGGCCTTACGTAGCAGCGGATACCCGTCATGGCCGCCCTCCCAGCCGCGGAACGATCCCCCTCGCCCGACAGCCTTCCCGCCAATGCCGTGGAGGTTCGGGGGCTTGAGAAGATCTACAAGCCCAGTGGCAAGGGCTTAGCCAAGCGTGCGCTGAAGGGCATCGACCTGGAGATCCCGCGCGGCTCGCTGTTCGGGCTCCTGGGCCCGAACGGGGCGGGCAAGTCGACCCTGATCAACATCCTGGCCGGGCTGGTGAACAAGTCCGGCGGGAAGGCCGCCATCTGGGGCTACGATATCGATCGGCAGACCCGGCAGGCGCGCTCGGCCATCGGCGTCGTGCCGCAGGAGCTGAACATCGATCCCTTCTTCACGCCGGCGGAGCTGCTGGACCTCCAGGCCGGGCTTTATGGCGTGCCGAAGGGAGAGCGGATCACCGAACAGCTTCTGGACGCGGTCGGCCTGCTGGACAAGAAGGAGGCCTATGCGCGCTCCCTCTCCGGCGGCATGCGCCGGCGGCTGATGGTCGCCAAGGCGATGGTGCATTCCCCGCCCGTGCTGGTGCTGGACGAGCCGACGGCCGGCGTCGACGTGGAGCTGCGCCAGCAGCTCTGGGCCCACGTCCGCGCGCTGAACGCCGCCGGCACGACAGTCCTCCTGACCACACATTACCTTGAGGAGGCGGAGGAGTTGTGCGATCGCATCGCGATCATCAATCATGGCGCGGTGGTGGCCTGCGACACGACGCGGAACCTGCTGGGCCGGCTGGACAGCAAGACGCTGATCGTGGAACTGACCGATCCGCTGGATGGGATTCCGGAACCGATGGGGCAGTTCCAGGTCGACCTGCCGCATCCCCACAGGCTGGTGGTTCGTTACAGGCCGAGCGAGACGCGGCTGGGCGACGTGCTGAACGTGATGAACGATTGTGGGCTTAGGATCACCGACCTCTCGACGGAGGAGACCGATCTGGAGGACATCTTCCTGCAGCTCACCCGCGATGGCGGCGACGATTAGGCGGGCGGCCGGGCTTTTGCCGCTACCGGGCCTGGCGCTGCTGGGCCTGGCGCTGCTGCTTCTCCTCGGCGGCTGCGCCAGCCTCTCCCAGCCGATGGGCCCGGCGACCGTCGCCCCCCGCATCGGGGAGGAGGCGCTGGTCGCCGCGGACGGTTATCGCCTGCCGCTGACCGTGTGGCGTCCGGAAGGCGAGCCCCGGGCCGTCATCCTGGCGCTGCACGGCTTCAACGATTATGCCCATTCCTTCGATATGCCGGCGACATGGTGGGCGGGAAACGGCATCCTGACCTACGCCTACGACCAGCGCGGCTTCGGCAGAGCCGCCGGCGCCGGGATCTGGGCGGGATCGGAAACGCTGATCCGGGACGCCCGCATGGCGGCGGCGCTGCTTCGCGCGCGCCATCCGGATCTGCCCTTCTACCTGCTGGGGGAAAGTATGGGAGGGGCCATCGCCATCGCGCTGATGGCGTCGCCGGACCCGCCGGAGGTCGATGGGACCATCCTGGTCGCGCCGGCCATCTGGGGGCGGGAGGTCATGCCCTTCTACCAGCGCTGGTCGCTGGATGTTGCCGTGGCGCTGGCGCCGGGCCTGACGGTGACGGGCGAAGGGCTGGACATCGTGCCGTCCGACAATATCGAGATGCTGATCGGCCTTTCGACGGACCCGCTGGTGCTGAAGGCCAACCGGATCGACACGCTGGACGGGCTGGTCGACCTAATGAGCCTCGGCTACCGGTCGGTCGACGGAGTCGAAGGGCCCACCCTCTTCCTCTACGGCCGTAAGGAGGAGGTTCTGCCCATCGTCCAGGTGCGGGAAACGCTGGCGGCGCTGCCGCCCGATCCGGACCGCACGATCGCCTTCTACGGGAACGGCTATCACATGCTGCTGCGCGATCTGGAGCGGCGGATTCCCCAGGAGGACATCCTGGCCTGGATCGAGGACCGCCGCGCGCCGTTGCCGTCCGTCGCCGACCAGGCCGCGGCGCAATGGCTGGCCAATGAGAGGGTGGCCGGCCGGCCCGGCTCCTGACCGGCTTTCTCAGGCGGCGGTATCCACCAGCTCGACCTCATGGGTGATCTTCGCCATCGCGCCCAGCATGACGGAGGCGGAGCAGTATTTCTCCGCCGACAGCGCGACCGCGCGATCGACCTTGGCGCGATCCAGCCCCCGGCCGGAGACGATGTAGCGGACGCGGATATCGGTGAAGATCTTGGGGTCGGTTTCGGCGCGGTCGGCCTCGACCTCCACCACGCAATCCTCCACCGGCTCCCGCCCGCGCTTCAGGATCAGCACGACATCGAAGGCGGTGCAGCCGCCCATGCCCAGCAACAGCATCTCCATCGGCCGGACGCCCAGATCCCGCCCGCCGGATTCCGGGGACCCGTCCATCACCACCGCATGGCCGCTGCCGGACTCCCCGACAAACGTCATCCCCTCAACCCACTTCACCCGCGCCTTCATGATCCATATTTCCCATGATTGATTTGCGAAGGAAGCTATGACCGGGGGTGGCAGACCGCAAGGTAAGGATGAGGTGGACAAGCGTTCCTGAAATTGTCCATCCTCGGGGCCGCGGTAGGTTCACCGACTTTCTTCCGACTCGTGCCGATTCGCGACCAAATCATCAGATAATGTCTGTTGACACGACGCGGTTGTGAGGCCCGCCCTTTGTACAGAGATTTTGGTTATGAAGATAATTCATATGGTTGCGGGCAATGAAATTGGCGGAGCGGAAACATTTTGCCTTGATGCTATAAAAGCCCTTCACGAAGCTGGTATAGAGCAGAGAGTCATATGCAGGCCTCATAGAAACTATATTGAAGTTTTTGAAAATAGATCGATAAAATTCGACATTTTACATTATAATAAATTTGAAAAATTTGGCAAAGCATCAAAAGTTATCGGGGAGGCGATTTCAGAATTTAAACCAGATCTCATCCATTCATGGATGAGTCGTGCTTCATCGTTCGTGCCGAAGAATATTCCGGTGCCCGTTCTTGGGTGGTTCGGAGGATACTATGACCTCAAGCGGTATCGTAATTGCGACTATTTCGGTGGCGTTACGAAAGATATCGTGAGGCACATTATCGAACGAAGCAGCAAACCTCACCGCGCTTACCTTCTGCATACTTTCGGCACTCTGGAGGACAACCCCCCGGTTGATCGACGGACGCTTTCAACGCCGGAACAGGCGCCGGTGGCGTTGCTGCTCTCCAGGATGCATAAAAAGAAGGGCGTCGATACGCTGCTTCATGCTGCCTCGCGGTTGAAGGACGTTTATTTCTGGCTCGCCGGGGACGGGCCGGAAATCGAAAAATACAAGGATCTGGCGAGGCGGCTTAACCTGGGTGACAGGGTCAGATTTCTCGGCTGGCGCACCGATCGCGCCGCATTGTTGAAGGCGGCCGATATCTGTGTGCTGCCGTCCAGATACGAACCCTTCGGCACCGTGATTGCAGAGGCATGGGCCAGCGGTGTTCCGCTGGTCGCCACGAGGGCGGCAGGAGCCCGCCAATATGTCACCCATGAGCATGACGGCCTCCTGTGCGATATTGACGATGTTGACGGCCTCACGCGCCAGATTGGCATCGCGGCGACGGATGACGGCGTCCGGCGAAAGCTGATGGAGAACGGCCGAAATACCTATAGGGCGTTCTTCAGCAGGGAAAAAGTGGTGGATGCGTTCATCGAGACTTACGAGCGGATCATGGAGGTTGGCAAAGGAGTCGAAACTTCCGTGAATGTCGCTGAAATTGATGATGATACCGACGTAAAACGCAGGGTCGACAACGCATCCAGAAGTTGCTTCGGCGGCCTACCCGACGTTGCTGTCGATAAATCATGCCTCGCCGGATTGGCTCAATTGAAGGGGCCGGATCCCGCCGGCATGGACGCATGCGTGGACGCGGCTTTTCTTCAGGCCTCGGGACTCCACGATTTCATTCGGTCGAAATCTCGGGTGGAGGTTTGGCGGCGTCCGGAGCTCGACACGGCGATCAGGAACGCTTGCGACTCTCTTCAACATGACGAAGCCTATCGGAACTTCGTCAGCGCATACTCGGAGGCCTCTCGACAATAGCGATTACAGACCGATTCGGTGAATCCGGGTTTGCATCGGCAGGGCTTTGCGCTAATGTCCCGCCCGCCTCGCCGGCCAGGCTGGAGGCAAGGCAAGGACCCGTAGCTCAGCTGGATAGAGCGCTGCCCTCCGAAGGCTCGTGTCAAGGTGGTCAGCGTACGTCTTAAGGAATAAACAGGCATAGGAAACAACATCTTACGCGAAGGCAATCCGGCCCTTCACTCTCGCGGAAATCCCGCGTAAGCACAGCGTAAGCAGATGCACCCGTAGCTCAGCTGGATAGAGCGTCGCCCTCCGAAGGCGAAGGCCACAGGTTCGAATCCTGTCGGGTGCGCCATTTTCTCTGATTTCTGCGTAAGTTTAGCCCCGCTTGGATGAGCGGGCCCCGTTGAGCTTCTGGTTGCCGTCGCCGTTGCGGCAGTGGCTCAATCGACACTCTTAAGAACGTCCCGAAAATCTCGGGCGCAGAGTCCGTTGTTCGCTGCCGGAATGAGCGAGCAGCCCTTTCAGGGGCTCCTCATTGAGCCTTCATCGCTGTTTTTAGGTCGCTTGCGGCCAACTCCGGACATGTGCACGTGTCCACTCAATACATGGGAGCCAGCCTGTCGGCGCTTTTCTCGATCAGGACGGCGATCTCCTCATACACGAGGCGCACCCGCTCTGCCGTCGCGTCAGTGGCGTGTGCGACGAGCCAGAGAGACTCAACCGGTGACGGCGATGTCTCGACCCTGACCAGTCCCTCGCCGAGAAAACACGGCAGGACGCCAATGCCCAGGCCGGCGCGGATCGCGGCGTGTTGGGCGGCGAGCGTGTTGAGGATGATGTCTGGCTTGCGCGCGGTGATCCGAAGAAGCCACCGCGCTGCCGGCAGGTCGAAAGCGTCGGCCCAGCCGACGAGCCGCGCACGTTCCAGGTCGGCCGCGACGTCGGGCGCGGCATACAGGCCGTGTGCCATCCGGCCCACCTGGCGGACGGTCAGCGCACCCTGTTCGGGGCGAACCAGCCGAAGCGCGAGGTCGACCTCGCCTCGTGCTATACCAACGGTGGCGATACCGGTCACCAATTCCAGTTTAAGCGCGGGATGACGATCGAGGAGCAGGCGGAGGCCAGGCAGCAGGATGTGCGTGGCGAGCGTCTCCGGTGCCGCGAGGCGCACTGTCCCGGCTGCCTCCACGGTGCGCGCCGTCGCGTTGCTGCGTAGCCGCGCCATCGCTTCCTCGACCCGCTCCGCGTCGCCGAGCATAGACTGGCCATCGGCAGTCAGCCGGTAGCCGCCCGAATGGCGCACGAACAGCGGCGCGCCGATGCTCGCCTCCAGGGCCGCAATCCGCCGCCCGACCGTCTGAGCGCTGACGCCGAGCGCGCGGGCGCCGCCGCTGAGCCCGCCGGTGCGGGCAACGGCGGAAAAATAACGAAGATCATCCCAATCCATCGCTTTCCATAAATGGAAAGCCGTCTTCCGTCATCAACTGTTCCTGGAAGCTTCTCACATCGCCATCTTTGTTGTCGAAAGGAGACTTCCATGACCAACGATCGTTTCGAACGCGGCAAAGCCCGCCTGGCAGAGATTGACGGCACTGCCGGCGAGGCGGTGATCGCCAGCCTCGCGGACCTTGCTCCCGACCTCGGCCGCTACATCATCGAATTCGGCTTCGGCGACGTGTACAGCCGTCCAGGCCTGGACCTGAAGACGCGCGAATTGGCGACGGTCGCCGCGCTGACGGTCATGGGGAATGCCCGACCACAACTGGAAGTGCATCTCGCCGCCGCGCTTAATGTTGGCGCGACGCGCGAGGAGATCGTCGAGACAATCATCCAGATGGCGCTCTATGCGGGCTTTCCCGCCGCGCTGAACGCGATCACGGCGCTCCGAGCCGTATTGGAGGCGCGCCATGACTGAGCCAGGCAACGCAGTGCAGCGCTATTTCGCAGCCTTCGGAGCGAGCGATATCGATGCCGCGATGGCGTGCGTCCACTCTGACGCCATCTGGCATGTCGATGGCGATCCGGCGGTCGGCACGGTCGGGATCATCCGGGGGCGTGAGGCGGTACGGAGATGGCTGAAGCGCTTTCCCGACAGCTTCCGCCCGCTGGCCTTCTCGGTGGAGCGGATGATCGCCGACGGCGCAGATGTAATCGCGCTCGGTCGCTTCCGTCACCGCGTCGTGCCGACCCGCGCGATCGTCGACAGCGACTTTGCGATCCGCTTCACAATCCGTGACGGACTGATCGCTCGCTACCAGATCTTCGAGGATTCGTTTCTGATCGGACGCGCGTTAGCGGACGGTACGGCGTCGCGAAGCGCGGCGATCAACGGCACCGTCTATGGCTGGGACGATGTCGGACAGGGGCCACCCGTGCTCTTTCTCCACGGCCTGTTCCTTGACCGTAGCTTCTGGGCGAAGCAGGTTCGGGCGCTGAGCGACACGCGACGGTGCGTCACGCTCGACATGCCGGGACACGGCGCGTCCGGCTGGCGCGACGGTCTGGACCTCGACGGCATAGCCGAGGACATCGCACTATGGATCATCGAGCATGGCGCCGAACGTGCTACGATTGTCGGGCACAGCCAGGGAGGGATGATCGCGATGCGGATCGCCGCGCGCCATCCCGCACTCGTTGAGCGACTGGTGTTGGTGAACACAAGCGCGCGTGCCGAGTATCCCGACAGGCTCGATACGTGGCGCGAACGCCGAGCGGAGCTTCTCGCCGGTGAGGCCGAGCGGGCGTCGGCGTTCTCGACGGTTCAGAACCTGACGACTGCCAGTAGCTGGCTGGCGGAACACCCGGTCGAAGTCGCCGCCGAACACGCAACTATGATGCGGCATGACCCGGACTTGCTGGCTCGGGCGCTCGACGCAGCGGTTCTCGAGCGCGCCGATATTCGCTCGCTACTTGCGTCTATCGAAGCGGACGCCATCGTGCTGTCCGGAGGACTCGACGAGGCGACCCCCTCCGAGCTAGGCGAAGAGATCGCTGCCGCCTTGCCTCGCGCTCGACATGAGGTCGTGCCAGACGCCGCGCATCACCTTCCGGCAGAGGCAGCCGCCACAATGAATCGAGCGATCGATGGAACGCTTGGGCATGAGGCTTGCGCGTCGCGCTGACGCATGGAACTCGCTGACCTCCGCTCGTTCATCGATGTGGCCGAGGCGCTCAACATTCGTCGAGCCGCGTTGGCGGCGGGGGTTGAACCTTCCACGATCAGCCGTCGTATCGCGAAGATCGAGGGCGAGCTGGGAGTTTCGATCTTCGAGCGGCATAGCGCGGGCGTCAGGCTGACGCGGGCGGGCCGGGACTTTTTCCATACGACGTCCAGCGTGCTGCATGACTTGGAGTTTGGCGCGCGCCGTGCTCGCGCTGCGGCACGCGGAGCAAACGGATATTTGCGAATTGGCATCTTCGCATCGATTGCCGGTGGTTTCGGCCACGAGGCGCTGAGATTGTTCCGTGCGCAGTATCCCGACGTCGAGGTCGAGATTGCCGAAGGAGAACCACGTGCGCTCCTACGTCAGCTTCGCGAGCGCGAACTCGACATCGCGTTTGTGACCGGGCAGCATGATTTTGTGGATCTCGACAGCGAGGTGATGTGGTCGGAGTCCGTCGTTCTGGCGATCGCGCGCGACCACCGCGTTGCGACGAAGGAGCGACTTCGATGGTCCGATTTACGAGGCGAGCGCTTCATCGTCAGCCTCCAGGAACCCGGTCCCGAGATCTACGACTGGCTGACCGCCAGGCTAGGCGGGCTCGGCGAGACGACGGACATCGTGCGTTGTCCCGTAGCCCGAGAGACCTTGTTCGTGAAGGTCGCGCTCGGCCTTGGCTTGAGTGTCGTTAGCGAAGCCGGTGCCGCCGTGATCTATCCGAATGTCGTGTTCAAGCCGATCGGCGACCCACAGGATGTCCTGCCCTTCTCGGCCGTCTGGGCTCCCTACACTGACAATCCCGCGCTTCGCCGTTTTCTGTCGATGATGAGGGCCCTGGCATCTCAGCGTCCTCCCCCGCCGCTGGACTAGGTCGACTCGCCTCGCGCGTTTCTCGCCTTCGAAAACGCCCGGTCCGTCGCCATGAACCGCTCCAGCATCGGGGCGATCAGCCGGGACGGCTCGCCCACCGGCTGAGATGTTTCCCGTCCCAGCACCTCGGCATAGGCAATAAGGTCACGATGCACCGAGGCGGGCAGGTCTACGGTCAGCCTCACAGGCTTGTCGTCAACAAGCACTCCGAGTTTGAGCTTCGCCATCATCAGCCTCCGAAGGGTTCGAGCACGAGGTCGCGGGTCACGATCACCCGGACTGGAAACCCTGGCCGGATGGTGAGGGTCGGTTCGACGTTGAGCTGACGCTCGACGATGGCCTGACCCGCATCATTGACGGTGTCCTGCGCGCCGTCGCGGATGGCGCCGAGCAAGCGCTGCTCGTCATTGATCGCCAGCTCAGAGCCGATGCCGAGGAGCGTCGATAGCGACGCCGCTTTGGCGAGATCCCACCAATGATAGTCGACGCCGTCCTCAAGGCCTGCGAAGCCCTGCGCGTCCGCGCCAGGCTGCCGCTCCAGCACGATCGAATGCCCATTGGGCAGGATCAGCCTATTCCAGACGAGGAGCACCCGGCGCTGACCGAAGGCGACGCCGCTGTCGTATTGGCCGATCAGGCGCGTTCCCTGCGGCACGAGAAGGTAGCGGCCGGTGGGGCTGTCGTAGATGTGCTGGGTCACCTGGGCGATGATCTGGCCGGGGAGATCGGAACGGATGCCGGTGATCAGCGCCGCCGGTATGACGGCTCCGGCCTGCAGGACGTAGGGGCTCGCCGTCGGAGCGAGCCGGTCGGTCGATACGGTGCGCCGATCCACGGCACCGTTGAGGAAACCGGCGTGACGATCCTGTGCACCAGGCGGCGTTGCCCCGCCCAGCCCCTGGAGGCCGATCGGACCGCCTGCGGTCTGACCGGCGAGCGAGACGCCGGGCGCGGCCGACTGCGTCCCGGCACTGAAGAACAGCTCGCTGGTGCGCGCGGCCTCGATCTCCTGAAGACGGCGCTGCTCTTCGGGGTCGGGGCCCGGCATCGGTTGCGCTGGGACGGGCCGGCCCTCCTCGCGCGCCCGCACGATCGGTCGGCCGAGATCGCCGGGAAGCGCCGGCCCGAGCTGCGGCACGTTCGCATAGTCGGACGGCAGGCGGCGCAGACCATCCGCCGTCGGCTGGTTGTCGGTGGTGATCAGTTCAGCCGGAGCATCGCCATCGCCACTTCCTTGCAGGCCGAAAATCAGCGCTCCGCCGATGCCGAGCCCGGCGACCACTCCAAGACCGGCTAGAACCTTGCGCGACAGGCGGGTGACACGCGGCGGGGCGGGACGCAGACGCAGTGCGTCGGCAGACGCGGATGGCTGAACCTCCCGCGCCGCTTCTTCTTCGCGGCCGTCATTTGTCGGTGTGTCGCTCATCGCGGCGGTCTCCCATCGGCTCGAATAATCCGCACCCGTTCCTGGTCCTCAGCCCCGAGCCGCAGCTCGGCGGCTGCGAACAGCCGGTCGACGATCAGGATGTTCTGATGAATGCGGGTGTTGACCAGCTCCGGCTCGCCGTTCGAGCCGATGACGAAGAGCGGCGGCATCTCGCCCTGGACGATACCGCGCGGGAACTCGACATAGACTCGCCGGCCATCGTCGTAGACCGAGACCGGCCGCCAGGCCGGACGATCACCGCTCAAGGCATATCGGTGGTTCCGTTGCACGGCGGGCGGAATGACGGGCGCCGCTGGCACCAAAGCCGTGCGCGTCGTCCGGCTCTCCGGATAGGACCAGGCGACGGACGGCATGTAGGGGGTCTCGCCCGAGCGAAGCTCGACGAGGTAGGTCCGGCGATCGGTGTTGATGACGAGGTTGGTCTCGATGTCCGCACGCGTCGGTTTCACCAGGACATGAACGCGGCTTGTGCCGCCAGCGCCGCTGGTCGTATCGCCGATGATCCAACGGGCCGTGTCACCGGCGGCGATCGGCCCCGCCCCCGTCAAGCTCTCGCCCGGCTCGAGCGCGATGCTGGTGATCTGGCCGGGCGCCGCATAGACCTGATAGAGCGCGCCCTCGCTGTAGGGATAGATTTGGATAGCGTTGTAGTAGCCATCGCGCCGCGGCTCGACGCGCGCCGCCGCGTTGGCGTTCTGAACACGCGCCGTCGGCTGCCGAGCGGCCGTTCCCCCCCTGCTCGGCGTCCAAGCCGGCGGGATGTGTAGCGGCCGTGGTCGTTCCTCGACCAAGGGAGCCGGCGGCGCCGGGAGCGACGGAACCGTGCTGTCATAGCTGATCTCCGGCGGTTTGACCGTGGCGCAGCCGGCAAGCGCGGTCGCGGTGACGACAAGCACAGGCAAGGCCGAGGAAAAGAACCTGCGCGTCATCATCCGAGCTCCCGTGACCAGTTGATGGCGTCGACGAAGATGCCGAGCGGGTTCTTGCGCAGCCGTTCGGCGTCGCGCGGCGGCTGCACCGCGACGGTCAGAATGGCGGTCCAGCGATCGGTGCCGGCGAGACTGCCGTCCTGATAGCGCCGTTCGGTCCACGCCACCCGGAAGCTGCTCGGCGAGGCGCGGATGACGCTCGACACCTCGACCGAGATCTGCACTTGCCCGACGCGTGAGAAGGGGTCGTTGGCGCGGGCGTATTCGTTCAGCGCCACGGCGCCTCTTGTCGTCGTGAAGTCATAGGCGCGCAGCCAGTTCTGCCGGACGATGATGGGATCGGCCGGGATCGAACGGACCTGCTCGATAAACCGGCCGAGATGGAAGGCGACCTGCGGATCTGTCGGCCGATAGGCGGCGACTGCGGGCTCGACGGCCTGGGCCTGGCCCAACTGGTCGACCTGCACGACCCAGGGGACAATGGTGCCGCGCGCCGACTGCCAAACCAGCGCGCCAGCAAACCCTCCGGCGAGCAGGAGCGAGCCGAACGCGGCGAGCCGCCAGTTCTTCGCCTGGACGCGGGCCGAGCCGATGCGGTCATCCCAAATCTGGGCGGCTTTCTGATAGGGCGTCTCCGGCTCGGGGGTCTTGCCGTAGTGGGTCGAGGGTCGTTTGAACATGATCAGCGGTCGCTTTCGGAGAGGTTGACGGAGGAGCCGCCGCCATGGGCGTCGCCGGAGCGGACGGCATGGCCGACGGCGGTCGCGCCATGGCTGAGGGATTGGGAGCGCTTCATGCGCCGGGCCCAAGCGGGCGGAGTGTCGGGAGACGGCGGACCGGCCGCCTCGGCGGCTCCGCCACCGATGGAGCCCATGCTAGATGTGCCGCCGGTCGCCTCGAACGCGGCTTTGCCGCCGGCGTTGAAGCTGTCCTTGACGCTGCCGGTTGCACTGGAAGCGGCGCGGCGGAGCGGTGACATCGCGGCGCTGCCACCGGCACGAGCGACGCCGCCGAGGCCAGATGCCACGCCCGCGCCGCCGGATTGTCCGGCCGAGGCGAGGCTGTAGGCGGTCGATGCGCCACCGGCCATGGCCGCGCCGCCCCGCACGGCCGCCGCTCCACCGGAAAGCGCCGCTGCTCCACCCCTCGCGGCGAGACCCGCAGCGGCTCCGCCGGCGATCATCATGCCGCCCGCGGCCATACCGGTGCCGACGGCCGCACCGGCGCTGAGCTGCGGACCACCGGAGACGATGCCGCTGGCGATACCGGGGCCGAAGATGCCGAGGCCGAGCAGAGAGAGAGCGGCGAGCACGATCGCCATTGCGTCATCGATCGTCGGCTCCTGGCCGCCGAAGCCGGCGGTGAACTCGCCAAAAAGGGTCGAGCCGATGCCGATGATGACGGCAAGGACCATCACCTTGATGCCCGACGAGATGACGTTTCCGAGCACGCGCTCCGCCATGAAGGCGGATTTGCCGAAGAGGCCGAAGGGGATCAGCACGAAGCCGGCGAGCGTGGTCAGCTTGAACTCGATCAGGGTGACGAAGAGCTGGACGGCGAGAATGAAGAAGGCGAGCAGCACCAGCGCCCAGGCGAGAAACAGGCAGGCGATCTGGATGAAGTTCTCGAAGAACGAGATGTAGCCCATCAGGTCGGAGATCGATTCCAGCAGCGGCCTTCCGGCGTCGAGCCCGGTCTGGGCGACACGTCCGGGCCGCATAAGATCGGCGGTGGTGAAGCCCGTGCCGCTCGCCTGGAGGCCGAGCCCGGCGAAGCTCTCGAAGATGATCTGGGCGAGGTTGTTCCAGTTGCCGATGATGTAGGCGAAGACACCGACGAACAGGGTCTTCTTGACCAGCCGGGCGATGATGTCGTCGTCGGCGCCCCAGGCCCAGAACAGCGCGGCGAGCGTCACGTCGATGACGATAAGGGTGGTCGCGATGAAGGCGACCTCACTGCTCAGCAGGCCGAAGCCGCTGTCGATGTAGCGGGTAAAGACCTCGAGAAAGCGGTCGATGACGCCGGTGCCTTCCATCGGATCAACGAGCCTCCGTCACGGGCACGGCCGAGACGTCCGACGAGCGGCCAGCCCCGGGGGCGTCGAGGCCGAGGAAGCGACGGCGGTTGTCCGCCCAGGCGCGAAGGCAGGCTTGGTCGCTGGTCGCCGCTTCGCCGAGTTGCTGGCACCGGGTCAGCTCCGTGGGGAGATGACCAGGATCGTCGGTCGCAGCGACCGCCGGCACGGCCGCTGGCCCTTCCTCTTCGCGGGTCATCTCGATCGCCGTCGCGGTGAGCGCGAAGGCGACGAAGACCACGGCGCCGATCCGCGCGAGCATCCTTCCGTCCATGGCGGTTCTCAGTTTCCGTTCGGGAACATGCGGGCGCTGCCCGGCTGGTAGCCGGAGCCCGGCGTCAGGAAACGACGGCGCTGCTCGCGGCCCTGTTCGGCGGCGGCGGACCGCTCGGCGGCGGTAAGGGCGTCGGCCCGACCGTTGGCCGCGACGACGGCGGTGAGGTCGGCGAGCTGCTGTGCCTGGAGGGCCAGGAGCTGGTTGCCGGCCTGGGTCGCCTGGAGCGCGCCGGATGCTCCTTGGCTCCGGCCGACCAGCGCCGACATCTCGGCGCGGTTGGTGTCGATGTTGCCGACGACGCCGGCCTGGACCCGCATCGCGTCCTGAAGCCCGCCTACCGTGTTCTGCCAGCGCTCGCGCGCACCGGCGACGAGCTCGCGATCGGAAGCCGAGATCGAGGCGTTGCCGTAGGTGGACTGGAACGCCCGATCGACCTGCTGGACGTCGAAGGCGATGTTCTGCGCTTCGGTCAAAAGCGCCTGCGTCCGCTGCACCGACTGCTGGATCTGCTGAAGCGAGGAGTGCGGCAGGCTCGCGAGGTTGCGCGCCTGGTTGATCAGCGACTGAGCCTCGTTCTGGAGAGAGGTGATCTGGTTGTTGACCTGCTGCAGGGCGCGCGCCGCTTGAAGCACGTTCTGGGCATAGTTCGTCGGGTCATAGACGACCCACTGCGCCGAAGCCGGCGCGACCATCACCGGCGACAGGCTGAGCGGAAGGGCGAGGACGGCGCCCGCGAGCAGCACGGCGCGCGAGCAGGAACGACGGTCGGTCATGACGGGGTCTCCAGGTTGGTGAGGTCGGGAATGAGGTCGGCGGCCCAGGCGACGCCGCGCGCGCGAAGCCAGGCGGCGAGGAATTCGTCGCGGCCGTGTTCGGACAGCAACCGCTCAATCGCGGCCTGGTCGGTCTTCGAGGATGTGGCGCACAGTGCGAGCGCGACTTCGCCGAGGCCGAGCTCGAACAGGCGGTTGCCGCGCCTCGACTGGCAGTAATAGTCCCGCTTCGGTGTCGCCCTGGCTAGGATCTCGATCTGCCGGTCGTTGAGCCCGAAACGCCGATAGATGGCGGTGATCTGCGGCTCGATCGCCCGTTCGTTCGGGAGCAGCAGCCGCGTCTGGCAGCTTTCGATAATGGCTGGCGCGATCGCCGAGCTGTCGATGTCGGAGAGCGACTGGGTCGCGAACACGACCGAAGCGTTCTTCTTCCGCAGCGTCTTCAACCACTCGCGAAGCTGGCCGGCGAAGCCGTCGTCGTCGAGCGCAAGCCAGCCCTCATCGACGATGAGCAGGGTCGGCCGGCCATCGAGGCGGTCCTCGATGCGGTGGAACAGGTAGGCGAGCACAGCAGGCGCCGCGCCGGTGCCGATCAGGCCCTCGGTCTCGAACACTTGGACCGATGCCGCGCCGAGCTGTTCCGCTTCGGAATCGAGCAGCCGGCCATAAGGCCCGCCGACGCAATAAGGCTTGAGTGCCTGCTTTAAGGCCGAGGATTGCAGGAGGACGGAAAGGCCGGTGAGCGTGCGTTCCGCCATGGGGGCCGACGCCAGCGAGGTAAGCGCCGACCAGAGCAGTTCCTTCACGTCCGGCGTGATGGTGATGCCCTCGCGCATGAGGATGGCGACGATCCAGTCGGCGGCCCAGGCGCGCTCGGGCGTCTCATGGATCCGAGCGAGCGGCTGAAGCGAGACCGATGCGGCCGCGCCGTCGGTGAGTTCGCCGCCGAGATCGTGCCAGTCGCCGACCATGGCGAGTGCCGCCGCGCGGATCGAGCCGCCGAAGTCGAAGGCGAAGACCTGAGACCTCTCGTAGCGGCGAAACTGCAAGGCCATCAGCGTCAGCAGCACTGACTTGCCGGCGCCGGTCGGGCCGACCACGAGGGTGTGACCGACATCGCCGACATGGAGGGCGAACCGGAACGGGGTCGAGCCTTCGGTCCGGCCGAAGAGCAAGGGAGGAGCTGCAAAATGCTCGTCGCGTTCCGGCCCGGCCCACACCGCCGAGAGCGGAATCATGTGGGCGAGATTGAGGGTGGAGACCGGTGGCTGCCGGACATTCGCGTAGACATGCCCGGGCAGAGAGCCAAGCCAGGCGTCGGCGGCATTGATGGACTCGGTCATCGTGGTGAAGTCGCGGCCCTGGATCACCTTCTCGACCAACCGCAGCTTCTCGTCGGCGATCGCCGGGTTCTCGTCCCAGACGCAGACGGTCGCGGTGACATAGGCCTGGCCGATCAGGTCGGAGCCGAGTTCCTGAAGCGCTAGGTCGGCGTCGGCGGCCTTGTTGGCGGCATCGCTATCGACCAGCGCGGACGCTTCGTTGGTCATCACCTCCTTGAGGATGGAGGCGATCGACTTCCTCTTGGCGAACCACTGCCGCCGGATCTTGGTCAGCAGCCGCGTCGCCTCGGTCTTGTCGAGCATCACGGCCCGCGTCGACCAGCGGTACGGGAAGGCGAGCCGGTTCAGCTCGTCCAAAATCCCTGGCGTCGTCGCCGTCGGGAACCCGACGATGGTGAGGATCCGCAGATGCGCGTTGCCCAATCGTGGTTCGAGCCCGCCGGTCAGCGGCTGGTCCGCGAGCAGCGCGTCGAGATACATCGGCGTCTCGGGGACGCGGACGCGGTGCCGCTTGGTCGAGACGGTCGAATGCAGGTAGGTCAGCGTCTCGGCGTCATCGAGCCAGACGCATTCGGGCATGAAGCCCTCGATGAGCTGGAGAAGCCGGTCCGTCCGGTCGACGAAGCCGCGCAGGATCTCGCCCGCATCGAAGCCACCCTGCGCCTTGCCCTCGTAGAGCCAGCTCTCGGCGCGCGCGACGTCCTCGGCCGGCGGCAGATAGAGAAGGGTGAGGAAGTAGCTCGACTCGAAATGCGCGCCTTCCTCCTCGAAATCGGCTTTGCGCTCCGCGTCGATCAGGGCTGACGCAGCCTCTGGGAACATGCTGGCCGGATAGGCTCCGGCGCGATGGCGCTGGGCTTCGACGAAGATGGCCCATCCGGAGCCGAGGCGGCGGAATGCGTTGTTGAGGCGGCCGGCGACACCGACGAGTTCGGCGGGCACGGCGCTGTCGAGGTCGGGGCCACGGAAGCGGGCGGTGCGCTGGAACGAGCCGTCCTTGTTCAGGACGACGCCTTGGCCGGCGAGCGCGACCCAGGGCAGGAAGTCCGCGAGGCGGGTGGAGGTGCGGCGGTATTCCGCAAGGTTCATCATGATGCGGTTCTTCCCGGGTCAGACGTTCAGATGACCGGGGATGCGCAGATGCCGGCGCACGACATCGACGAACAGCGGATCGCGCTTGGCCGCCCAGACCGCCGCGAAATGGCCAATCGCCCAGAGCGCCAGGCCGACCAGCCAGAGGCGCAGGCCAAGGCCGAGGGCCGCCGCCAGCGTCCCGTTGAGGATGGCGATCGAACGCGGCGCGCCGCCGAGCAGGATCGGCTCGGTCAAGGCTCGATGGACGGGCGCGAAGAATCCACCGACCGGCGCTTCGGAGGCGAAGTCCGCCATCAGACGAGCGCCCCGCCGCCGAACGAGAAGAACGACAGGAAGAAGGAGCTCGCCGCGAAGGCGATCGACAGCCCGAACACGATCTGGATGAGCTTTCGCGCACCGCCGCTGCTGTCGCCGAAGGCGAGTGTCAGGCCGGTGATGATGATGATCATCACCGCGATGATCTTGGCCACCGGGCCCTCGATCGATTCGAGGATCGACTGGAGCGGCGCCTCCCACGGCATCGACGAGCCCGCGGCCTGGGCAGCGGGAGACAGCGACAGGCTGACGAAGGTTGCAAGGGCGGCCGTCGCGATGTGGCGACGGAGGCGTGAAGCGTGTTGGATCATGACGGGTCTCCATTGAGGGGCTGATTGTCGGAAAGGGTGGCGCCGGGCGTCGCGGCCGGGCCGACGCGGTAGTCGCCGGAGGCTCCCAGGCCCTCGACAGCGGCGAGATCGACGAGGCGGCGCTGCGATCCCCGACCGGCCAGGACCGCGACGACGTCGATGGTCTCGGCGATCAGCGCGCGGGGCACGTTGACCACGGCTTCCTGGATGAGCTGTTCGAGGCGGCGCAGCGCGCCGATGGCGGAACCTGCGTGTATGGTGCCAATGCCGCCGGGATGGCCGGTTCCCCACGCCTTCAAGAGATCCAGGGCTTCGCTGCCGCGCACCTCGCCGATCGGAATACGGTCGGGGCGCAGGCGGAGCGAGGAGCGAACAAGTTCGGAGAGCGAGGCGACGCCGTCCTTGGTGCGAAGCGCAACGAGGTTCGGCGCGGCGCATTGCAGCTCGCGCGTATCCTCGATCAGCACCACGCGGTCGGTGGTCTTGGCGACCTCGGCCAGGAGCGCGTTGGTCAGCGTGGTCTTGCCGGTCGAGGTGCCACCGGCGACGAGGATGTTCTTGCGCGCCACGACTGCGGACTGCAGCATCTCGGCCTGGCAGGCCTTCATGATGCCGGCGGCGACATAGTCGTCGAGGGTGAACACCGCGACGGCGGGTTTGCGGATCGCGAAGGCCGGCGCGGACACCACCGGCGGCAGGAGGCCTTCGAACCGCTCCCCCGTCTCGGGCAGCTCCGCAGACACCCGCGGCGACCCCGGATGGACCTCCGCGCCGACATGGTGCGCGACCAGCCGGACGATGCGCTCGCCATCGGCGGGCGACAGCCGCTCACCCGTATCGGAAAGCCCCTTGGACAAGCGGTCGATCCAGAGCCGCCCATCGGGGTTGAGCATCACCTCGACGATCTGCCGATCCTCCAGGAACCCGGCGATGGCGGGACCGAGCGCCGTGCGCAACATGCGCGCGCCGCGTGAGATCGCCTCGGATTGCTGGTGAGAAGCCGCCATGTCGTCCCCGTCCTTTGCGGGACCGCGCGAAGGGCGGCCCTGGATCGGGGTTGATTAGAAGGGGCAGGAAATGGGGCCTGACAACAAGTTCAAGAGGGTCGTCGCACCGTGGCGTACAAATAGAAGGAAAGGGCGAAACGTCTGACTTTTTCCAATCGATCTCATCAAGGCCGTTCAGTTGTTCCTGCGCGAATCATCGGGTTCTTCGCTGGATGAAACGCCGCCGATGTCGTCGGGAATCTCCCGGAGGAAGCTTTGACCTTTCTGCAGGCGCCGGCCGAGCGCTTCGATGAACCCGTCGAACCGCTCGCGTCCCTTGATCTGTGCGGCACCCTGGGCGTCGTTCGGCAGGGGCGGCGTGATGGTCAGCCAGAATCGGACGAACAGCGCCAGCGTTTCCGCCGTGACGCCAAGATCGCGCTCCATGCGCTGCACCTGCCGCGAGAGCCGATCGAGGCGACGGGTGAACGCCGCCTCGCGTCGGTCCGCGCCATCAGGTGACAGGAAGGACGCTACCGCCGCCTCGACAATTGCCGAGCGGGACAGCTTCTTGCGATCGGCAAGCTCGACGATCTGTTTCAGCATCTCAGGTGGAAAATAGACGTTCATCCGGTCGCGCATGGTTCAGCCTCACATTTCGATGCCGTCGTTGGGGTCGAGCGCGACCTGGCGCGCAACGCCGCGCATCTGCTGGCGCAGGATGCTGTTCTGCCTGGCGGCGTCCTCAGGCTCGTTGTCATCCATGATGGCGAACTCCTCCTGCCGCTTTGGCTCGCTGGTCTCCCTAACGATGGCGACGTGAGCCGGCAGCTCGGGTTCGCGGCGCAGACCGCTATTGGCCGCATCTCGTCCGGCATTCTCGGTCTCGGAGAGAAGCGTCGGCGAAGGTTCCTGCGGGGCGAGTGATGACCAGTTGTCCGCGCGCGCCGATCGACCGCGCTTCCCCGAATCGGCAGGTGGCAAGATGCGCTCGTTCAGCCGCCCATCTTCGTAGTAGCGGGCCTTTTTCGCGCGGATCGGCGGCGTACCGGCCACCATGACGATCTCATCGGTTGGCGGGAGCTGCATCACCTCGCCCGGCGTGAGCAGGGCCCGCGCCGTTTCCGAGCGCGACACCATGAGGTGGCCGAGCCAAGGCGACAGCCGGTGCCCGGCATAGTTCTTCATCGCCTTCATTTCGGTGGCGGTGCCCAGCGCGTCCGATACACGCTTGGCGGTCCTCTCGTCGTTGGTCGCGAAGCTCACGCGGACATGGCAGTTGTCGAGGATCGAGTTGTTCGCGCCGTAGGCTTTCTCGATCTGATTGAGCGATTGCGCGATCAGAAATGCCTTGAGGCCGTATCCCGCCATGAAGGCCAAGGCGCTCTCGAAGAAATCGAGGCGACCGAGTGCGGGGAATTCGTCGAGCATCATCAGGACGCGGTGCCGACGGTCCTTCGCATGAAGATCTTCAGTCAGGCGTCGACCGATCTGGTTGAGCACAAGGCGGATGAGCGGCTTCGTGCGTGCGATGTCCGAAGGCGGCACGACGAGGTAGAGCGTCGCCGGCTTGGAGGCTGCGATGAGGTCGGCGATCCGCCAGTCGCAGCATCGCGTCACCTCGGCGACGACGGGATCTCGATAGAGGCCGAGGAACGACATTGCGGTGGAGAGCACACCCGACCGCTCGTTGTCGGATTTGTTCAATAGCTCGCGCGCCGTGGAGGCCACCACGGGATGCGGTCCGGCTTCTCCGAGATGCGGCGTCGCCATCATCGCCGCGAGCGTGGTCTCGATCGGCCGCTTGGGATCCGACAAGAACCCGGCGACGCCGGCGAGCGTCTTGTCGGTCTCGGCGTAGAGAACATGCAGGATCGCGCCGACGAGGAGCGAGTGGCTGGTCTTCTCCCAATGATTCCGCTTTTCGAGTGATCCCTCGGGATCGACCAGGACGTCGGCGACATTCTGGACGTCGCGCACTTCCCACTCGCCACGCCGCACCTCCAGCAGGGGATTATAAGCGGACGACTTCGTGTTCGTCGGATCGAACAACAGCACGCGTCCGTGCCTGGCGCGAAAGCCGGCCGTGAGCTGCCAGTTCTCGCCCTTAATGTCGTGGACAATTGCCGAACCCGGCCAAGTCAGCAGCGTCGGCACGACGAGGCCGACGCCTTTGCCGCTCCGCGTTGGCGCAAAGCACAGCACATGCTCCGGGCCGTCGTGTCGGAGATAATCGCGATCGAGCTTGCCGAGCACCACGCCATCGGGGCCGAGCAGACCAGCGGACTTGATCTCGTTCGGCTTCGCCCAACGCGCCGAGCCATAGGTCTCGACGTTCTTGGCCTCGCGCGCCCGCCAGACCGACATGCCGATCGCCACGGCAATGGAAAGGAAGCCGCCGGACGCGGCAATGATGCCGCCGCGGTTGAAAGTTCCCGGCGCGTAGGCCTCGTAAGAATACCACCACCAGAAGAACGCCGGTGGATGGTAGAATGGGACCCCCGCCAGCTCGAACCAGGGCGCACCGAGCTGAGGCTGGAAGCCTAGCTTCCATGCCGTCCATTGCGTAGCGGCCCAGGTCGTGGCGAGCACGATCAGGACGATAATGGTGATCTGGCCCCAGAGGATTTTTGTGGCGGACAAGTCATGCCTCCTCGACAACAAGTGTCGTCAAGGTCGGTCGCAGGGGTCGAGATTTACAAGGCGCTGCCGCCTTATGTCGTAGCTTCGGCGACGCTAGAGAGAAAACACAGGGGATGGCGAATGAGGGGGCGACGGCTGTTTGCGACCCTTGTAAGGCGTTCCCAACCACTGCCGCGTTTGCCGAGAGCTGACGAAGTTTGAGTCGGAGATCGTTAGCTGCGTATCTGAGCAGGAGGAACACGCCAGAGGGGGAACTTGGTAATGAAGGCGGCGTACACCGTATTCCATGCTCGGGCAGGAGATCATAACGATCTTGCAATGCCCGGTGCTGCTGCGATCGGTAACGCGCTGCTGGGCCAGACTGGCATCGCACCGACGACGATCGGCAATTTCGAACCTGCATTGAATAAGGGGTGGCGGGAGGAGCTTGAGGCGGCCATGCCGGCGCTGCGTCTTATGCAAGACAGGCTCGAATCCGTGTTTGCAGAAGGCTCAGCATCCGTTGCTGCCACCAGCCGCTGCGCTGTTTCTCTGGCAACCCTTCCAGTCGTGATCAAGCACCATCCGAGTGCATGTGTCGTCTGGTTCGACGCCCATGCTGATCTGAACACTCCGGGATCAACGACAACCGGCTATCTCGGTGGATTAGTGCTTGCTGGAGCCGCGGGCCTTTGGAACTCCGACCTTGGCGCAGGTCTTTCGTTGAACTCACTGATCCTCGTCGGGCAGCGCGACCTTGATCCATTTGAACAAGAGCTGATCGAGCAGTTCGCCATTCCACACATAAGGCCGACGGACGACCTGCCAGCAGCGCTCCGGCAAGCTATTTCCGGTCGTCCGATTTACATTCACCTCGACTGCGACGTTCTCGAACCCGGGATCGTGCCCACCGACTATTGCCATGAAGGCGGCCTGACATTGGACGATCTATTGGTTTGCTCCCAGGAGATCGCAGAGCATCGCGTGGTCGGGATCGAAATCGCAGAATTTCAGAATGCATGGGACCAATCTGGGGGATCCGTATCGCCTGGCCCCCTTCTCCAAGCGATAGATCCAATTCTGGCATTGTTTAGATCGAGAACGTAGCCTTCATGGCCGGCCTCGTATCCCGTTAGAGATTCGGCGATAATCAACGAGGCTGATAAAGCAGCCGCTCCAGTGTGCATGCCGAACCTCTTCAGCCATGGAAGCGCTCTCGATAGGCGTTCGGACCAACACCCAGATGGCGAAGAAAGACACGACGCATGGTCTCGGTCGAGCCGAAACCGCACCGCGCTGCCGCTCGTGTGACGCTCGCACCCTCCTCCAAATACCGCCTCGCGCCTTCCAAACGGATCATCTCAACACCGTCCGCCGGCGTGCGTCCCGTACTTTGACGGTAACGCCGACAGAAGGTGCGAAGGCTCATGCCCGCCTGATCTGCGAGGGCCGACAGGTCGCGGCTGAGGTTATCAGTGATCCAGGCATGCAATTCTTCGAATTTCGCGTCGGCGCCCTGCAAGGCGAGCGCGCAGCTGAATTGCGCCTGCCCGCCCGGCCGCTTCAGGAACACGACAAGCTGGCGCGCTACTGCGAGCGCCAAAGCCCGCCCGCAATCCGCCTCGACCATCGCCAGCGCGAGGTCGATACCGGCCGTGATGCCCGCGGAGGTCCAGATCGTGCCATCGCACACGAAGATCGGGTCCGGATCAAGCCGAACCGACGGAAAGCGGGACGCGAACTCGGCGCAGCGCTGCCAATGCGTCACCGCCCGGCGGCCGTCGAGAAGTCCGGCTTCGGCCAGGAGGATGGCGCCGCTGCACACGGATGCGACGCGCGATGCCATGCCCGCGCGTCGATGGATCCAGACGATCAGGGATCGGTCGCGGCAGGCAGCGTCGACGCCATATCCCCCAGAAACGATCAGGGTGCCGACATCAGCCTCGCCGAGTGAAAGAGGCTCTGCCCTGAGAACGATGCCGGAGCTGGTGACGACGTCGGGCAGGGCCGAGACAATCGCTATCTCGTAGGGCTTGGACGTGCCCGCCGGCGTCAGATCGTTGGCCGTCGCGAAGACCTGCGCCGGCCCGGTCACGTCCAGGAGCTGGGCATCGGCGAAGGCGAGGATCTCGATACGGTGCGGCATGATGGATGGCATGAAACGAGCGAAGATTGGCGTGTATGCCAACTTGTCCTGCCATAGGTTGGGTCCGTCAAGAGAGGAACGACCCCATGCCCCTTCGCTTCGGCATTCTCTGCTTTCCCAATGTCCAGCAGCTCGACCTCACCGGCCCCTACGAGGTGTTCGCCTCGGCCAGGGGTGCGGAGGTTCACCTCGTCTGGAAGGACCTCCAGCCGATCCGGTCGGCAACCGGTCTCATGCTGACGCCGGATACGCGGCTTGCCGACGCACCGGACTTCGATGTTCTCTGCGTGCCCGGCGGCAGTGGCGTGAACGCGCTTTTGTCCGACGAGGAGGTTCTGGCCTTCGTCCGAGACAAGGCATCGAGAGCGCGTTTCGTCACGTCGGTCTGTACAGGAGCGCTCGTTCTCGGCCAAGCGGGCCTCCTCTCCGGTCGCCGCGCCACTACGCACTGGAACGCGCTCGACTTCCTTCCACGGTTCGGCGCGACCCCGGTCGAGGAGAGGGTCGTTCGGGACGGACCGATCATGACGGCCGGCGGCGTGACGTCCGGCATAGACTTCGGCCTGACGGTCATCGCGGAGCTTCTCGGCCGAGAGGAAGCCGAGACGATCCAGCTTTCCCTCGAATACGCGCCCGCTCCGCCCTTCGGCGCCGGCCTGCCGAACACGGCCTCGGCCTCGGTCCTGGCATCGGCGCGCGAGCGCATGGCTGGATCGCGAAGGGAGCGCGAGGCCCTTCTTGCATAGGGCGACGCTCGCCTATGGGAGCATGGCTTCATCGTCGGAGTCCTTTCGATGTCCGGGCCTTTGTCCACCCCATCGGCGTCGATCGTTTTGGGCTGACCAGCAGGAACGCCGCGGCGGCAGCGATCCCCGCGGACGCTGCGCCGACCGAGACCGCCGCACGAAATCCCGCGAGAAAATCTTCAGACGCGCCTTGCGCGACCACGAACCCGAAGACCGCCGTCGCGATCAGACCCCCGATCCTCGCCATTACGCTGTTGAACCCCGAAGCGGCGCCGACATGATCTGCATCGACCGAGGCCATGACTGCGGCCGAGGAGACCGCAGCTTTGCGTTTTTCGCCTGCTCGCGGCAGATCGAGGGCTGAGCACTTTCGTCCGGAACATTGTCCCGACGCGCTGGTTGATCGTCTTTACCAGAGCGAGGAGATGGACCAATGCGCGCGCTATGCTGGCATGGAAAAGGCGACGTTCGCGTCGACACCGTTCCCGACCCGAAAATCCAACATCCCCGCGACGCGATCATCAAGATCACCGCATGTGCGATCTGCGGCTCGGATCTCCACCTCCTCGACGGCTACCAGCCAACGATGGAAAGCGGCGACATCATGGGCCATGAGAACATGGGCGAGGTGATCGAGCTCGGCTCCGAGGTGACCAACCTCAAAGTCGGCGACCGCGTGGTCGTACCTTTCACCATCAGCTGCGGCCAATGCTGGTTCTGCCAGCGCGGCATGTTCTCCTGCTGCGACACGACGAACCCCAATGCCGAGATGGCGATCAAGGCGATGGGCCACTCCCCGGCTGGCCTCTTCGGCTTCAGCCACATGCTCGGCGGCTACAGCGGCGGCCAGGCCGAATATCTGCGGGTGCCTATGGCCGACGTCGGGCCGATCAAGGTGCCGGACAGCCTTTCCGATGAGCAGGCGTTGTTCCTCTCCGACATCTTCCCGACCGGCTACATGGCCGCCGAGAACGCCCAGATCAAGGACGGCGACACCGTCGCGATCTGGGGCTGTGGACCGGTCGGCCAGTTCGCCATCCGCTCGGCGCTGATGATGGGAGCCGGCCGGGTGATCGCGATCGACGAAGTGCCCGAGCGTCTCGCCATGGCCGAGGCAGGCGGGGCAGAGACGATCGATTTCTCCAAGGTCGATGTCTATGACGAGTTGATGGCGCGAACCGACAAGCGCGGCCCCGACAGCTGCATCGACGCGGTCGGCTGCGAGGCCTCCGCCCACGGCGCGGCGGACGCCGTCCTCGATAAGGTGAAAGCGGTGACGATGCTTGCCACGGACCGGGTGCACGTTCTGCGTGAAGCGATCTTCAGCTGCCGCAAGGGCGGGACGATCTCCATCCCCGGCGTCTATGTCGGCATGGGCGACAAGATCCCGATCGGCGCGGCAATGAACAAGGGGCTGACCTTCAAGATGGGCCAGACCCACGTCCAGGCCTACACCAAGCCGCTGCTCGAGAAGATCGAGGCGGGCCAGATCGACCCAAGCTTCGTCGTCACCCACCCTGCCGATCTCGAAGACGCGCCGGAAATGTACAAGAAGTTCCGCGACAAGAAGGACGGCGTCATCAAGGTGGTGTTACGCCCGGGCGGCTGAGATGACTTTGAACAGCCTAACCCACGCCGGTTGATTATCCGTGGACCCGATCGGACAAAACAAGCAAGTGGCGACGCTTAAGGCGCCCCCCTTTCGCTTCAAGCGCCGTCCACGAGACGAGCATACTGCCGCTCTTAGATGAGTCGCGGGCCAGCCGCGTGAAATCGAAATTGCTCTCCACAATCGCGGGCGCAATTCCATGTGCAACATGCCCCTTCTTAGAACGTTGCCCTTGCTGTTCACGAGGAGACCCAAGGCAATGGCCGTCCAGATTCCACTGCCGGAGAGCGCACGCGCGCCCGAGCAGGTCGATGCCGCCCATGTTCGCGAAGTGCGGACCGACGTAGCCTACCTACGTGCAGCGATGGTCAACGTCGCCTTCGTCGGTCCCCCGGATCCTGGCGATCGCGGCTGGGTGCTGATCGACACGGGCGTCACTGGCACCAAGAAGGAGATCATCGCCGGTGCCGCGTCGCGCTTCGGAGCGTCGTCACGTCCGGCGGCGATCATCCAGACGCACGGCCATTTCGATCACATCGGCGCCCTCGAGGATCTAAGCGAGGCGTGGGACGCGCCGATCTACGCTCACCCGCTGGAGCACCCCTTCCTCACCGGACGCCAGTCCTATCCCGCGCCGGACACCGGCGCCGACGGCGGGATCATGCCCAAGCTCGCCCCCTTGTTTCCCCGCTCGCCCATCGACGTCTCCCGCCGCCTCCAGACTCTTCCGGAGGACGGCAGCGTGCCGTTCCTGCCGGGATGGCGATGGCTCCACACGCCCGGTCACACGCCTGGCCATGTATCCTTCTGGCGCGAAGGGGACCGAACACTAATCGCGGGTGACGCGATCATCACGACGGGACAGGAATCAGCCTACGAGATCGCCGTCCAGGAGCCCGAGATGCATGGACCGCCGCGCTATTTCACGCCGGACTGGACAGCCGCCGCCGCGTCCGTGCGGCGGCTGGCAGCGCTGGATCCGGATCTGCTCGTGACGGGCCATGGCCGGGCGATGGCCGGGCCGGTGATGCTGGAGACGCTGCACCGTCTGGCCGAGCATTTCGAGGAGATCGCGTTACCGAAGTCGCTGCGGCCCGGTGCATGAGTTCGAGGGCCGAGGCCAGATCGCGACGCAGCGTCAATGCAGGTTCGCTTGGCTCCCCGACCTTGGTACCCCTCGCCGGACAATGTTCAACGCGCTAACCGGGCCGCCTCGCCAGGAACGTGACCGGTGCTTACGGGCTCCGCGAGATCGGCGCCGGGCTGGGCATCCTCCTATCCGAGGATCCGACGCCGGGGTGTGGGCGCGCGTGGCTGGCGACGCCCTGGATCTCGCTGGCCTCGCCCCTGCATTCAACCGCGACAATCCGCAGCGCTCGGTCGCCGCGGGCGCTTTCGCGAATGTCGCTCTCATCACAGCGCTCGACATCTTCTGCGCAGAAGCGCTGTCCAAACGTCGGTAGCTGACGTGCGATAGCATCGGTTCCAATAATGCCGGGAATTTCAGGTTCTGTCTGATACCAAGCAGATGAAGATCGCCACCTACAACGTGAACGGCGTCAACGGACGCTTGACCGTCCTGCTCCGATGGCTGGCGGAAGCGGCGCCCGACGTGGTGTGCCTGCAAGAGCTGAAGGCGCCGCCGGAGAAATTCCCGGAAGCGGCGATCGGCGACGCGGGCTACAGCGCCATCTGGCACGGGCAGAAGAGCTGGAACGGCGTCGCCATCCTCGCGCGGGGAGCAGAGCTTCACGAGACCCGTCGCAGTCTCCCCGGGGATCCCGACGACACACACAGCCGCTATATCGAGGCGGCTGTGAAGGGCGTCCTGATCGGCTGCCTGTATCTACCGAACGGCAACCCCGCGCCCGGGCCGAAGTTCGACTACAAGCTCCGCTGGTTCGAGCGCTTCTCGGCCCATGCGGCCGACCTGCTGGCGACTGGGCTGCCGGTCGTCCTCGCCGGGGACTACAACGTTATGCCCACGAATCTCGACGTCTATAAACCGGAGCGCTGGCTCGACGACGCGCTGTTCCGCCCCGAGGTGCGCGAAACCTATCGCCGCCTCGTCGCGCAGGGATGGACGGACGCGCTGCGTAAACTTCATCCGGATGAGCGGATCTATACGTTCTGGGATTACTTTCGGAACGCCTATGGCCGCGATGCCGGCCTGCGGATAGATCATCTGCTGCTCAGCCCCTCCATCGCCCCTCGGTTGGCCGCTGCTGGGGTCGACCGTCAGGTGCGCGGCTGGGAGAAGACCAGCGATCATGCGCCGACATGGATCGAGCTTGCCGAGGTGCCGAAGCGCAGAAGAACCCTCGCACCAGCAAAGGCAGTTTCGTGATGGCCAATCCGTTCGATCTCGAGCGCTTCGTCACGGCACAGGCGCCGGTGTTCGACACCGCGCTTGCGGAGCTGAAAGCCGCCCGGAAGAAGAGCCACTGGATGTGGTTCGTCTTCCCTCAGTTACGCGGGCTCGGTCATTCCTCAACGGCGCAGCTTTATGGGATTGCCTCTCTCGACGAGGCGCGGGCTTATCTCCTGCACGAGCTGCTGGGCCCGCGGCTAACGCTCTGCACGCGGACAGTACTGGAGAGCCAAGGCAGCTCGCTGCACGAGATGTTCGGCTCGCCCGATGACCTCAAGTTCCGGTCCTCGATGACCTTGTTCGAAGCGGCCGCTCCGGACGAGGATGTGTTCGGCCGGGCTTTGGACCGCCTGTGTTCTGGGAAGCGCGACGAGTGGACGCTCCATTTCGTGGGGTCGTGAGCCTTCGCCAGGAGGCCTTTTGGACATGCGACCCGCAAGGCCCAGGTTGGGCCGAAAGCGGAAAGTCGGCTTTCCGACCGCGACACGCATAGGCTGTCCTTCAGCTCACGACCCGAAGCAGACCTACATCGTTGTCTCGGGAGTCTCGTTCTGCGAGGTTGCAAGAATCAGGCGCAAAACCATCGTTTTAATCGAAATATTCGCAACGAGCGACTGTCGTCACGGCTCCAGCTCCACCGCGCCGGTGCCGCGTTCCGCGGCGATATCGTCGGGATTGGCGAGGGGACAGGCGCTGACCGAAAGGCAGCCGCAGCCGATACAGTCGGCCAGGCGGTCGCGTAGCAGCACCGTGCGCGTGATCCGCTCGTCCAGCATGGCGCGCCAACCCGACGCGATGCGCTCCCAGTCCGACGCGGTCGGAACGCGGTCGCGCGGAAGGCTGTCGAAGGCCGTCTTCACCGCAGAGAGCGGAATGCCGAGCTCCGTGGCCACGCGAATGATCGCCACCCTTCGCAGCACGGCCCGCGCATAGCGGCGCTGATTTCCGGCGCTGCGCATTGCGGAGATAAGCCCGTTGCGCTCGTAGAAGTGCAGCGCAGAAACCGCGACGCCGCTGCGCTGCGCGATCTGACCCGCCGAGAGCATTTCGAGACGTTTTGACATTTCTCGTCGGAAAGCCTTGACCTCAACTATGGTTGAGGTTCTATCTAAGGTGCTCCTTCAACACGGACAAGGAGCAGACCGATGAACATCCAAGCAGCTTCGCCCGAAATGGAAGCGCTTGATCCGATAACAACGAACCTCTTCGCGAGCGCCCCTCAGGAGCTCAGCTTCGCGCCCGACGAGGTGGTGCGGTCCTTTCTCATCTGCAGCGACGACGGAAACCTCCTGCTTAACGCCAGCGAGGGCGCGCTCCGCAGCGCCAGCGCGATCGACCGGCTCGGGGGCGCGGGAGCGCTCTGGCTCGGCCACTGGCACGAGGGGATCACCGGCGCTCAAGCGATCGCGGATCGGCTAGGAACGCCCGTCATCATCCATGAGGCAGATCGCGAGGAGGCGGAAAAGAAAGTCGCGATTGCCCAGACGTTCGACGATGCCCGGCAGATCAGACCCGACCTCAGGGCCATTCCCATTCCCGGCCATACGCCTGGCTCGACGGCGTATCTCTGGCATGGTCCGGACGCGAGATGCCTATTCACCGCGGACAGCCTTCTCGTCAAAGACGGCGAGCTGCGGGGCGTGCTCCTCGAAAGCAGCGATCGCCGGGCCTTCCTTGAGAGCCTGTCACGCCTGCGGGACATTGAGTTCGAGCTTCTGATCCCTTGGCCCGCGCTGAAGGGCGCTGTGGTGGCGACCCCCTATACGCCGGAAGCATTCCGCCGCGACCTCGATGCGGTGGTCTCCCGGATAGAAGCTGGCGGCGACGGCTGAAGCACCTCGACGACCAAGATCGTGCTGCGGCGATCATCGGCGCGCTCCACGGTGCATCACGACAAATCCTCAGATGAGGATGATCGCGAAAGTGAGGCGTGTCGATGCGGGATTGCGGCGTCGACCGCGTATAATTGGAGGCCCGGACGGCCGACGCGCTGCGTCTCTACCGGTCCGCCGTCGCATCTCAAGTCGCAGAAATCCCGATATTTGCGACTGCCCGCAGCTCCGCTTAGTGCGCCTTGGCTCTGCGAGATGCGCCGGTGGCGCGCTGGAACTGCCCCGGCGTCAGACTGGTGACCTGCCGAAACCGCGCTGTGAAGTGGCTCTGCCCGCTGAAACCGCAGCTCAGTGCGATCTCGGCGAGCGAGCCTTGCCCGGTCTCGATCAGTCGCTTGGCCCGCTCGATCCGCTGGCGCAGCAGGTAATCGTGCGGGCTCTGGCCGGTCGACCGCTTGAAGGCGCGGGCGAAATGAAAGGCGCTGAGGCCCGCCACGCCAGCAAGATCTCCGAGGCAAAGCGGCCGGTCGACGTGGGCGTCCATGAACTCTGTTACCCGGCGCAGCACGCCGGGTGACAGTCCGCCGCGGGCAGCCAGCGGGAAGGAGCCCCTGTCCGTGAAGCGGGAGGCGAGATAGGCGAGCATCATCTGGCTCGCATGGCTGACGGCTAGCCTGTCAGCCGGCTCATCCCAGCTCAACGGCAGCACGGCGCCTCGAATGGCGGCTTCCAGGTAGGCGTCATGGAAGTAGGTCGCATCGCGCAGCGACACCCGCGCGGGGTCGGCATCCAGCGCCTCCACCACGACCCGGTCGAAGGCCGCGCGCGGGATGTAGAGGTGAAACAGCCGCACCTCGCCGCTGACGTCCCAATCGGTGGTCAGGTCCGAGGGCATCAGGCACAGGCTGCCCGCTCCCGCGCTTTCGAGAGCGGCCCGGCCGCCGCGGCGGCTGATCCCGCTGCCGCCCTCGACATAGAGGCTGAGGGTGTGGTGACCGGGGTTTTCGTACTTGGTCCACGCTATCTCGTTGCGGTCCCACAGAGCCGCCCCGACACCATCGCCCAGGCGCGCTGAAACGCGCAGCGGCACGCCCTCGCGCCGCAACTGGTCGAAAACGGTGTAGCCGCCAAGGTCCGTCGCACTCATTCCGTTCAATCTGCCGGTGAACCGCTGGTGAGGAAACACGGAGAGTGCGGCTGCCGCAAGCGGCATGGGCTGTCTCCGGACCAGTTTACAGCAAGATCGTGACAAGGAGAGCAAGCCGGCGCCAGACGGACCGCGCGCTCTGCGGCACAACGCGACCATGCATGATATGTCACGAGGCTGCGGCCGATGATCCCTTTCCTGTTCGCAACGCTTGTTCTGGCCTGGGGCTTCACCTGGTACGCCATCAAGCTCCAGCTCGGCCCGGTGCCGATGGAAGCATCCATCTTCTACCGCTTTGTCCTCGCCGCCATGGTTCTCTGGGCAGGGCTCGCGCTGACGGGGCGGCTGAAGCCGGCGCCGCTGTCGCAGCACCGCTGGTTCGCGCTGATGGGCGCCAGCCTGTTCGGGCTCAACTTCGTGCTGATCTACGAGGCGACGCAGCACGTCGCGAGCGGCATCGTGTCCGTCCTGTTCTCGGCCGCCACCGTCTTCAACGCCGTCAACCAGTGGGTCTTCCTCGGCAGGCGGCCGAGCAGGCGCGTTCTTCTCGGCGCGGCATTGGGGATCGCCGGCATCGCGCTCCTGTTCGGAGCGGACTTTGCACGAATGGAGGCGGGCGGTGCGGTGGCCTACGGGGTCGCCCTGGCGCTCGGCGGCACCTTCGTCTTCTCGCTCGGCAATCTCGTGTCGCTGCGCGCCGCGAGCGATGGGGTCGACCTGCCGAACGCGGTGGCGCGCGGCATGACGTGGGGCGCCGTCTTCCTCGCCCTTCTGGTCCTGGCGCGCGGCCGCGGCTTCGCGATCGATCTCTCACCCGCCTATCTCCTCAGCCTGCTCTACCTCGCCATTCCCGGCTCGATTCTGGCCTTTCTCGCCTACCTCTCGCTGGTCGCGCGCGTCGGGGCCGACCGGGCGGCTTACGCGACGGTGCTGTTCCCGGTGGTGGCGCTCGCCGTGTCCACGGTGCTGGAGGACTATGTCTGGACGCCTTGGGCGATCGCCGGGCTACCGCTCATCCTTCTCGGCAACGTCGTGATCTTCGCTCGGCCCATGCGACGCCGCGCACCGGACCCGGCGTGATATTCTTCAATGCTGCCGGTCGATGATGACGACGGGCGGCTCGCGCAAAGAGAGAGAAACACCATGCCCGTAGTCAATCTGGATCAGAAGCTGGCGACCTTCACGGAGCATTGGTCGCCGAAGGTCGTCGAGAGCTTCAACGGCCACGACATCATGGTCGTGAAGGTCCAAGGCGAGTTCGTTTGGCACGCTCACGCCAACACCGACGACCTCTTCCTCGTCCTCAAGGGCAGGCTTACGATCCAGCTTCGCGACCGCGACGTGGATCTTGGACCCGGCGATCTCTACGTGGTGCCGAAGGGGGTCGAGCACCGGCCCGTCGCCGAGCAAGAAACCCACCTCCTCCTGATCGAACCGCATGATACGCCAAATACCGGCGATCCAGCGACTGCAACAGCGAAAGAGGCGATTTGAAGCACAAATCAGGACTTATGCGGCATCAGGTAACCAGGTCAGACCTTTCTGCGACAGCAAACGTTGTCTGCTAAGCGGTGCTCCGTGGGAAGCTTTACAATAATATACGCTAAGGCGAGGCTGTTTTGCGTCTCGACAGATCGCTGATGGACCGACGGGCGCTCGGGCGCGGCGCGGTTCTTCTGGCGGTGATCCTGCAAGCTTCCGGCCAAGTCGCCTACGGAACGTGGCTGACGGACATCCCGTCCCCGCTCTTCGTTTTCGCCACTTTCCTTCTGACGGCGACGTTTTTTCTTGTCGTGTCGGGGCGAGGCGCGAAGTTTCCGGCCTGGAAGCCGCTGATCCTTCTCAACGCCAGCACGGCGCTGACATTCCTGGCGTTCTTCTACGCCCTAAAAATCATTGAACCGGCCATCGCCAGCGCGCTCAATGTCGGCGTCGGCCCGATCTTCGCCGTTCTGATCGCGCTAATGATGACGGGGACCAAGCCAACGACGAGGCGATTGGTCGTCTGCATCGGCGTCCTGTGTGGATGCGCCATCCTTGCCGCTGCCGCCGCACGCGGAACGGAAGAAGCTGCGTCGACCGTCAGCACCGCTCTCCTCGGCGTTGCAGCGAGCATTGCGACGGGGGCGGGTGCCGTCCTGATCACCGTCGCGTCGAAGGCTCTACTGGATCGGGGGTGGAAGTCCGGCGCCGTTCTCGCACACCGCTTCTACCTCATCCTCCCAATCTCGCTCGCGTTTGCGACTACGGCCGATTTGTCCGCAATCGAGTGGTCGGCGGCCTTGGCGATGGTTCTCTTGGCCGTCGCGGTGATTGGCGTCATCGCGCCGATGTATCTTTTGCAGGTCGGGATTCGCTACAGCGAGCCCTACACGGTCATGGTGACCATGGCCGCGATGCCGCTCGTCTCCTTCGCTATCCAAGGGCTTTCCCCGGCCTACGCTTGGACGTGGCTGACCGCAATTGGGCTCGCGGTCATCACCGCCTTCATCTTCCTCGATTTGTTGGAGGCAAAAGCGAATCGGCCGAAGCACTGACGCGCACGAGGTCCGTCTTTGGAAAAGTCAGGAATTCCACGCCTCCACAAGCGGCAGCAGCCGCGCGACGATGGTCCTGGGTCAGTCCGGCATAACCCCACGCATCCGCAGGCACCTCATGGACGATGACATAGGTCGCAAGCGGCAGCTCCGGCCATGGTGGTGTGTCTCCCGAGGTCAGCAGAGCGTGAAGCCGGTGACGTAGGACATGGGTTTTCTCCTGTTTCGGATTGTCGATGACGTGCGGTCGGCGGGTCGGATGCCCGCATTCAGGCGGTCGGACTATTGGTGTTGATCATCCAGTCCTTGCCGAAGCGGTCGCGTGTCATGCCGAAGCCGGGGGACCAGGAGGTGGGCGAGAACGGCATCTGGACCACGCCGCCTTCGGCCAGGGCGTCGAACACCCGCCGCGCCTCGTCCGGGGCGTCGAAATGCAGGGCAACCGAGCCGTCGCCCGCGGCCGTTCCCGTCTCCAGGCCATCGGCGCAGACGCCGGGCGGGCTGTCGGACCCCATGATCGCCTGGTCGCCGACCTGCAGCCAGGCATGGGCGATCTTGTCCTGCCAGTCCGGGCCGACTGGAGCGTCGGGCATGTCGGCGAAGGTGATCAGGTCGAGCCGGTCGGCCTTCAGGATGTCGGCATAGGCCTGGAAGGCCTCGCGGGCATCGGTCTGGAACATCAGATTGGGGGTGATCTTCATGGCGTGTCTCCTTTTCGGTCGGGGTTCAGTCGAGGGCGAAGGTGCCGGTGCGGACCGGGCCGTCGCGGTGATGGGTCGTGATGATGACGCCGGTGGTCGAGACGCGGCTGTCGACCAGCTTCAGCTCGTGGGCCGCTGCCCCGTCGCCGAACAGCCGCTTGCCGGAACCCAGCACGACCGGGAAGGTCAGCAGCTTCAGGACATCGACCAGATCGGCGGCAAGCAGGCTCTGGATCAGGTCGGCGCTGCCCTGGGTCAGCAGGTCCGGGCCGTCCTGAACCTTCCGCTCACGCACGGCCTGCCTAAGTTTCGCGCCAGTCTAACCGCCTTTGGACCATCAAGGCTTTACTCGTCGCAAATGTCACTCGCGAAAGTTCGTATTTCGCGACGAACTTTTGCGACGCACCTGAGGTCCGGTTTCCACCCACCCCTATCCGACAGCGGAGGCCTATCGTCCCAGCTCCCGTTTGCGGCCGAAGCTCCATTCGATTTCGCCCCCGTTCCTTGCGATGCCGGCGATGTGCTGGCCGAGCTTCTTCTCGAGCGGCGGCGACCACGGCACGAGCTGGAAGCCGAGGCCGTTGTCGATCATCGCGAAGCGGCCGGATGTGAGATTGAGGCGCTGACGATAGACGCCAGCGATGTGCTCGCCAGCCGCAGTCTTCAGATGCGGCAGGCCGTTGTCGGCCGAGAGCTTCGCCGCGGCGGCGTCCAGATCACGACGGCTCAGGGCGCTTAGGAGACCGCGCTGCAGAATGACGCGCTCGCCTTGTCGGCGAGCGAACCCTTGCTCGGCGAGATGCTCGGCGCGAGCCGGCATCGCTTCGCGAACCTCGCGGCCGAAGCCGCCCATCGCGAGCGGTGTCGGGTCACGTTCGACGAGCCGGTGATCGAGCCATGTCGCGCCCATTGCCGTGATCTGTCGCTTCAGGTCGAAGTCAGAGCGATTGGCGAGCACTAGCGTTGGACGTTCGTCCTGCGGCCCGCCGAAGCGGCGGACCTCGACGATGCCGCCAAGCGGCGGCGAGTGTTCGAACGCCTCGATGCCCCGGAAGCGAACATGGTGGGCGCGGCCGTCGGTGCCGTCGATGACGGCATAGGCTTCGCCGGTCAGTTCGTTCTGAAGGCCCTTGTCCACCAGACGCCCGATGATCGGCGAGCCGCTCACCCCTGCATCGATCACATAATCAGCGACGCCGCGATCCTCGCCTCGCTCGGCGAACGCCCGGTGCATCGTCTTGATGATATCGCCGCGCATACCGAGGTCGCGCAGCGAACGTTCAGCTTCAAGGCCGATCACCCATTCGCCCGGCCCAGCCGGAGTGGCGAGGCCCATCTTTTCCAGGTGCTGGACCCGGCCAACCATAAGGCTTCGACCTTCTGGATCGGTCGGGCCATGTGCCTCGGGGCGCAGGTCGATGTGCCCGGTCGCATCGGCAGCGATGCGGATCTCCACATCGAGCCGCGTCCAACGCTCGGCGGTGATCTCTCTCGCCAGGGCGTTGCGGATTTCGTGCTCGGGTCGTGGCCCGAGTTCGATCGACGCGAGCTCTTCGGCGCGTGAGCGCATGCCACGGCTGATGTAATCGCGCGAGATCACGAGGTCCGCGCCGGTGTCGGCGACGCCCCGCACCAACAAGTGGACGTGCGGATTGTCGGTGTTCCAGTGATCGACGGCGACCCAGTCGAGCCGGGAGCCAAGGTCGGTTTCCATCTGCTTGGCGAGGTCGCGCGTGAAGGCGCGAAGGTCGGTCATCTCGCCGGCGTCCTCGGGCGAGACGATGAAGCGAAAGTGGTGCCGGTCCTCCTTCGAGCGTTCGGCGAAGGCCAGGTCGTCGGCGCGGTCGGTGCCCGCGTCGAACATCGCCGCCCTCTCGCCGTCACGGGTCACGCCGTCGCGCTTCAAATAGGACAGGTGCGCGGACAGCGGGGCTGATCGAAACGCCTTGCCGGAATGCCGGCCAATCCGAGCGGCGACAACGACACGCCGGCTGGAGGAAAAGAGACGATTCCGGCTGAAGTTGATCCGGCCACGCCCGAAACTGGAGCGGCCGAAAGCGGGCGATCGCCCGGTCTTCGGCCCCGAGCTGGACACGCCATTGGCATGACCAGCCCGTTTGGCGGCGTGCAGCACCTTGTTGATGAAGCTCTTGGCCCTCGGCACGCGCGTGCTGCGGATGCGCCCTGGCCGAACGCGAAAATCGCTATCGCCCTCGCTCATGGCTGCCCTGCCAAACGGGGGCCGGCTACAGTGCCGGAAACTGCATTGGAATCACTGGAGAATTCCTCAGTCGCGGCACGCGACCCGACCGATAGGCACGCCGAAAGACAAGCCATCTCAATGGCTTGGATGACGACCGGCGAGCCTCTTTTATCTTGCCATCGTTCGGTCGTGCTCCCCACCCCCCGCCTCAACACACTCCACGATCCGCGTATCCACGCCATGATGCGATGCCGGAACCCGGTGCTCATTGCGGCTGTCCCGTGCGCGACCTGGCGACGAACAGGCCATCGGGCTGCGGCGCGATCGTGTCGGAGTCTGTGACGGATGCCGCCGCTGGAGCATCCTCCGATTGACCGTCGGAGCGCATAGGATCGACAGCCTTGGTGATCGAAACGCGGCGGACGAACAGTGGCGAGCGTCGCCATGCGTCGGGATCGACGGCGGCGACCGCGACCGAGGCTGTGAGGTCACGGCCACCGACAAGAGGCGCGAGCGTGGCGAGATAGGCCCGCGTTTCCGCCGGAAGCGGACGGCCCGTGAGATGTTGTTCGTAGCGGCGAGGACCGGCGTTGTAGGCCGCGAGGAAGCCGGGCGCGCCGTAACGGTCGTGCATCTCGCGCAGGTAAGCGGTGCCCGCCAGGATGTTCTCGCGCGGGTCATAGGGATCGCTGCCGAGGCCGTATCGTGCCCGCAGCTCGGCCCATGTCCCCGGCATGACCTGCATCAGCCCCATGGCGCCGGCGGATGAAATCGCACGCACCTGGCCGGCGCTTTCGACGCGCATGATGGCACGGATCCATGCCTCCGGGATGCCGAAGCGGTGCGAGGCTTCCGCGATGTGGGCCGCGTAGGGATCGGCCGGAACCGGTCGCTCCACCGGCGCGCTCTGCGCCAGCGTGGCGACCGGCGGCGCGGCTGCCGAGACGAGGCCGGAAAGGAGAAGGAGTGCGGCCGTTCGGGCGGCGCGCGCCAGCCCGACGGTCGCAAGATCCCGATATCGCATGTCGAAGCGCGACATCGTTCAGTCCCGCTCCGCGCGCTTGGAGGGACGGTTCCAGTGCAGCGACCAGCCGTTTCCGTCGGCACCGGTCCGGAACAGGTTGGCGCGGATCGGTTGCGGAAGAGCGGGATCGTCGATCGCCAGCGAGACGTAATCACCGGCCTTCTCGCCCACCCGTTTCCAGCCGGCGCCGATCTCAGGGCCGTCCTCCTGGCCGATGTGAACACGGAAGTCGGGCGCGTTCTCGGCGTCCGAGGGCTCGGCGGGAACAATGGCGAGTTCGACGTCGAATCCGAGTGTTCTAATGCGGCCGGAATAGCCGGTCTCGGTGCGGGTGAAGTCTCCGATCTGTGCCATGGCTTTGTCCTTTCTGCTTGCTGGGGGAGAAGTTGACGGTGCCGATCGACGCGCTGATCAGCGCGTCTGCGCGCGCCATTCGAAGCGGCCGCGGCCGTTCTCATCGGTCCAGAGCGGCACCGCTCGACCGATGATCGAAGTGGCGGGGATTGGCCCGAAATAGCGGCCGTCAAGGCTGTCCGAGACTTCCCAGTTCATCAGGAAGACCTCGCCATCCGCGATGCGGCGGCAGCCCTGCCATCCGGGCATTGGCCGACCGAACCTGTCGGTCTCGCGAGCCTGGCCCATCGCGACCCGATCCACCGTGATGGTGACGCTGACCCGACAGACCTCCTGTCGCGGCAGACCCGCGACCCGCTTCAGGAGCGGCACGCCGGGCGGCAGATAACCGCCGTCGGCAAGGAAGCTCGCCATCGGCTCCGGCGGATCGACCGCGACAAGGTCGGTGACCTCCAGTCGCTCGATCGGCTGCACGGCGTAGAGCCCGATCGGCGTGCTGGCTGAGGCGTTCCAGATGAGCTTGGTCGGCGTATCGACATAGGTCGAGACCGCGACCAGCGAGGTGGCGACCAGGGTGCCGAAGGCCCAGACAAGACGGGTCATGGCTCCGCCCTCCGGCGCTTGAGCCATGCGTCGTGGCGCTCGCATGAGTAGCTGCGGGGCTCGTGCCCAGCGGTCAGGCGGTTGTGGACGTGACGCCAGTGATCCGGGGCGACATCGGCCGGATCGAGGTCCAACGCCTCGACAGCGTCGATGGCCTGGAGCACGCGCTCGACCTTCGGCCAGCCGTCCGCGCGGAGGAGGATCTCGCCGCCGGGACGCACGAAGGGGAGCGTCTGATGCGCTTCACCTGGCCCGATCGCCCGCACGATGTCGATACGCGAGATGATGGTCCCGAAGTCGTTCGACGCCCATCGGACGAACGCAAAGATTGCGTCAGGCGCGAAGCTGACGATGCGCCGGCGACGGTCCAGGATCTGCTCATGGACGGGATGGCCGAACCGGATCCAATGCTCGATCTTCTTCTCGACCCAGGTCAGTTCGACCTGGGTGGTAAACGGCGGGAGGGCGGACGCAGGTTGCCGTCCCGCGCTCGCCGGTATGGCGGCTTGGCTAGTCATGATGGTCTCCGGAAGGGTCGGGAAAGGATTGCGAGAGCAACTCGCGCAGCATGTCCGCGACGGTGGTGCCGCGCCCGAAGGCGGCGATCTTGATGCGCCCGCGCAGCTCCGGTGTGACGTCGATGGTCAGCCGGGCGGTGAAGGTGTCGCCCTTGGGGGCTACTGTGGTGGACTCCCCGGCCTTGATCCAGTGCTCCGGATCGGCGGGGCGGCGGGCGAAGCCGGGCGTGGTCGACGGCTTGGTCACGGCGCCAGCCCGTCGATCTCGCGAGCGAGGGCCGCGATCTCGCGGGCGGCGGGACTGCGCTGATTGATCTCGGAGACGAGCCGTCCGGACCGCGCCGTGTCGGCGAAGGTGACGCGCTGGCCGATCGTCGTGGCGAGCACCGGGGGATCATGGTCAGCCAGCGTCTCGGCCGTTTCCCGGGCGATGACGGTGCGGGCGGCGCAGCGGTTCAGGACGAACCGCACGGCGAGTTGCGGACGGTACACGCGCGCCTCCTCGACCAGGCGCAGCATCTCGGCGGACGCCCAGCCGTCGAAAGGCGACGGCTGCACGGGTATGAGGACGAGGTCGGCGGAAAGCAGCGCCGAGCGCATCAGCCCGGCGACCCGGGGTGGTCCGTCGATGACGATGTGGTCGACGCCGCGCGCCAGCTCCGGCGCCTCGCGGTGGAGCGTATCGCGGGCGAGACCGACGACGCCAAACGGGCGCGGCAGGTCCTCGCGGGCGCGCTGCTCGGACCAGTCGAGAGCCGAGCCCTGCGGGTCCGCGTCGATCAGCGTGACACGCTTTCCTCTCCCGGCCCACTCCCCGGCGAGATGAAGGGCAAGCGTCGTCTTGCCGACCCCGCCCTTCTGGTTGAGGAGCGCGACGATCATGACGCGCTCCGGGCGGCAGCTTGCCGGTTATCCGCAGGCGGGCAGAACGGGGGGCGCGTTAGAAAGATTCCGTAGGAATCTAGGTTAGAGAAGTTACGGAAGCCGCAAGTCTCTGAAATTGCGAGTGGAACCAGCGATTTCGGTCCCCGATAGCACGAGGATCGGGTCCCCGATGGCACGACAGGGGCGGTCCTCGATAGCACGAGACGATTCACAGCTTATCCCCAGGGCGGGCGTTGGCGCGGCGGCGGCACTGTGTGCCAAAAGACGGCAGACCGGTCGGAGCGAAGGAGAGGCGTTCGGGTCCGCTGGACGGGCGCTCGATCGTCAGGCGATAGCCAGGCAGCGCCTGGCGACGGACGATGTCGCGCAAGTCGTAGGCGAAGTGCTTCAGAGGCGAGAGGCTGCCCGACTTGGCGTGGAGATGGATGAAGTCGAAGCTCCAGCCGAACTCTTGCCGGCCGCCATGCTTGCGCACGAGCCGATAGAGCCAGCGCTCCAGGCCGCCGGTCAGATCGAAATAGGCGCGGTCGATCGTCAGCACGAGCGCGTCGTCTAGGACGGCGGCGTAGAACCAGTCGGGAACGATCAGCTCGAGGCCGAGTGGACGGCCGCGATCGTCGGCTTTTTCCTTCCACTCGTTGATCCAGGAGAAGCGATGCAGCCGCCGTTCGGTCGGCTGGCGGATCGAGGTCGCGATGGTGGTGGATTGCAGCCGGTCGAGCGCGGCCTTCAGGCGGTCGTAGTCTCGCAGGGAGACGCCGCGGCCGATGAAGTTCAGGATCTCGTAGGGTCTTGCGCCCATCAGCCGCGATGGCCGTAGGCCGGCGTCGCGGGCCTCGACGATCTGGCTCGCGGCCCAGATCAGCACGTCGGCATCCCAGATGGTCGCCATGCCGTGCTCAGGCACCGCCTCGACGCGGATGACGATCGACCCTGCCTTGAAATCGATCGGCGCCAGGCGTTTCGACTTGGCAAGGGAGAAGAACGGGTAGGCCATAAGGTCCTGCGCGTCGCGGGGCGCGAGATCGCCGGGGAGCGCTCGAAACAGGTCGAGCTGTTCGCGCTCGGACATCGGGCGAGGTCGTGCCGCCATGGGATGAGCGCCCGACGGTTAGCGGCCCGCACGACCGGCGAAAGCCGGCGGCAGGGCATCGTGACGCTTGGCGGGAAGAACGGTGCCGCGGCCCGGATCAGAGGTCGAGCTCTTGGCGCCGAGGTCGGCCCAGGACTGGAGATCCTCTACGGCGTACACGACGCGGCCGCCGAGCTTGCGATAGGCGGGTCCGGTCCCGTAGGTGCGATGTTTCTCCAGCGTCCGGCCGGACAGACCGAGGAAACGGGCGGCTTCGGGGGTTCGTAGAAATCGTTGCGGCACGCCGGTGGGATTGGCGGACATAATCGGGCCTCCGTGGGTTCGGTTCGCAGCGCCGAAGGGCGACGGTGAACGAGGGCCACGTTGGCGGAGGGCGGCGGCGCGGGGGGATGGCGAAGATGATGGTCCTAAAAACGCACCCCCAAGCAGGGGCACGGGACCGGGTCAGGCTCGACGTCGATGCAGGAGCTGGCGATAGCCGCCGCTGACCATCTTGCGTCCGTCGCGGACCAAACGGATGGCGGCATCGCGCAGTGCTGAGGTCTTCCAGGGATCCGACGCAACGCGGCCTGCACCGAACATGACTTCGGCGATGTCCCGGTAGCTCGCCCCGGATGTCGTTCCGTCGAGTGCCTGGAGCATGTGCTTGAGGCGGCGTCGGCGCTGCGCCGTCAGGCGCGTGTCCGGCGGTGTGGGTGGCCGGCTCAGACCGCGTATCAGGCGGGCGAGCGCATCCAGCCGGTCCGGTGCGTCGGCGTCGAGCGGCAAGAGCGCGGCGAGCGGTTGGCCAGGTCGCGTGTCGCCTAGTAACAACAGATGGAGGGCGGCGGAACCTCCGCCATGCACCATGTGCAGGCCCTCGTCTCCGAGGCGGACAGTGACGGGATCGAGCTCAGCCGGCGGCGTGCCGTCGCGGCCGGGAAGCGCCGGCGCTATCGTGAGAATCACCGTGCCCGGATCGGCCTCCGGCGCCCAGAACACCGTCGTCTCGCTGGCCGCGAAATCGGGGCGGACAGGGAAATCGCACGCCCCACCGCAGCCTCACCAGGTTGGTCAGCTGGGTGGCAGCGCGAGGGCGCCGTTCGATTTCGGCATAGTCGCGCTGGTATTCCGCGTTGCGCCGCAACCACTCCCAAGCGAGGTCCGACGGGATGAGGTCGTCTAGGTAATCGTAAGTCGATGACGATCGCCATCGAGACGTGTCGGGCTTCATCGGCGGTCTCCGGGGCTCGCATGGATGGTGCATGGACCGGACGATACGATTCCCGGTTGAAAACACTCGGTAAAGTCCCGGCAGACGCATCATCCGTTGCGTGAGACGCACGCCTCCGGTGTCAGTGCCGTCCTTCTCGGACAAGCTCGCGATAGCCGTGTTCCGTCATCCAGCGGGCACGGGCGAGATGGGTGTTGTGGATGCGGCGTGCCCGCTCCGGCTCGCGGTCGGGATCGAGACCGAAAAGGACCGAAACAGCCTCACGCCAATCGGCGCCATCGGCCTCGGCGTCTAGAAGGCGCATGTACCGTGCCATCTGTCGCCGGTCATAATCTGTGAGCGCCGGGCTCTCCGGCGGCTCCTCCTTGAAATCATTCTGCGTCATGGCGCTTCTCCGCGATGCTCCTGAAGCCGTGGCCGTGATGCTTTGACCAGCGTAATATTGTTGAACGGTGCAACACCGCGACGAATGGACGTTACGAAGGCAGCAGGCTGCAGATCTCGGAACGTGCCGCCCGGCTAGTATCGAGCGTCAGGGCGCCTTGCCAACGCCGGATTCCCTTACGATCATCACACCCTCGCCGCGATCGGACGTCAGGAGAACGATGCCGGCGGCTTCCAGCGTCCTGCGCACCTGATCACGCGTCGATTCATGCACCTTGAGGTCGTTGGCGGACTCAAGGCGCTTGAGCGCGGTCAGCGATACCAGGGCCTTTTCAGCGAGCGTCTCCTGATTCCAACTCAGCAACGCGCGCGCGGCCCGCGTCTGTCGGGCGGTGATCATGCATGACCACCTCCTACGGACTCAGGCGCGCACGCCACGACTACGACTAAAATAGTCGCCTTTGCTACGACTGGCTAGTAGAAAGCGCCTGTGCAGGCGTTCCGGCCTGGCGCTAGGCTCTGTCTGATTCGGTCGCCCATAGCTCAAAATCAGATTGCGAGCTTGATGCCGGCCGAGAAGCTCGCTCGAGATTGATGGAAAGTAGACTTCCGGCCTTGATCTTAGATGACGCATAGCACCCAGATTTCTTATCGCAGAAAGGTTGGAATTCCATGCTTCAAACCGGGGGATGTCGGTTTAATGCAGTAACATATAATCTGGACGCCAATGAAACGGTTCACGTCTATGCGTGCCACTGCCTAAATTGCCAAACATGGAGCGGAAGTGCCTTCGGCGAACATGCGATGGTTCCCGAGTCAGCAATGACGTGCGACGGCCCGACAGTCTCTTACTCCCATGCGAACGGCGGGATCGACTTTGAGCAGGTTGTTTGCGAGGCCTGTCATACGCGTATTTTCAATCGCAATAGCGCGCTCCCCGGGCTGATTTTCCTTCGGGCAGGTACATTGTCGGACAGCCATCGCCTGGAACCGATCGCCCATATCTGAACGAAGCGAAAGCAATCCTGGATCGCAATCCCGGACGAAATCCCCTCCTTTGAGGAATCGCCGACGCCAGAAGAGTTCGGAAAGGCAGTTAAGGCCGTTCAAGAAGCGCAGGCACGTCGCCCGGACTGACTGGCACGGCGTGCGAAGCTCCCTTTGGCAATGCGAACCGCAACCGCGCTCCTGTGTCAGGCATCACGCGCTGACGACATTGCCCCGCCCGGTTGGACCGGGCGGGGCACCGCGGGCCTCGGTCGCCGCGGCGCGTGGGGCTATCCGGCGCCGTTAATACAGAACGACGACGGCTTCGACCTCAAAAAGCATTGGATCGATCGCAAGCTTGGGAACCGGGATCAGAGTTTGCGCTGGCAGCCTCTCGCCGAACATTTCCACGACGTTCCTGGTCAGCACTTCCAGCTTGTACATGTCGTGATCGACGACGAATACGGTGAGTTTGGCGACCTGGTCAGGTCTTGCCCCGATCCCTTCAAGCGCGGCATTTAAGTTCGCGTAGGCCTGTTCAACCTGAGCCGCGAAGTCTGGCGACAAGGCTCCCGTGTTATCTTGCCCGCCCTGTCCGGATATGTACGCTATCCGGGCATTGGGAGGGGTGATCACCGCCGTGCTGTAGCCATTCGGCGTTGGATCGTAGAGGTTCTGGGGATTGACGATGGTGAGCTTGCGATCGCTCTCGCCAGCCGAAGTCGTCGTAGCAAGTCCTGTGGTCATGGTGAAAAGCACTCCTGCAATTAAGTATTTGACGGCGCGTGACATGATCTCGGTTCCAAGTTTATTCCCGGGCCGACTTCCGCGTGCCCGGGATGAGGTCGGAGCGAGCATCGGCGCATTGCCTCACCCTCGTCCGACAACAGCACATTAAGCGGCCATACCTGTCAGTTCGTGTCAGGTTGGGTTAGGCTCTTTGTATGCGAGCGAGCCGCCTTTTATCCATCCTGACTACCCTGCAAGCGAAGGGACACGTCACCGCCCAGGCGCTCGCCGAAGAATGCGAGGTGTCTCTCCGCACGATCTATCGCGATGTGGATGCGCTAAGCGCGGCGGGCATACCGATCTACAGTGAGCGGGGCAGCAGCGGAGGCTATCGCCTGCTCGACGGGTATCGTGTCCGTCTGAACGGCCTATCCTCGACCGAAGCCGACACGCTGTTTCTGGCCGGGCTTATGCGACAGGCAGGCGACCTGGGATTGGGCGCCGTGGCGGCGAGCGCGCGCATCAAGCTCTTGGCTGCCTTGCCGGCAGAGATGCGTCCTGGCGCGATGAGAACGCGTTTTTATCTCGACGCACCGACTTGGTTCAGCGAGGGCGAAACCTTGGTCGATCTGCCGCTCGTTGCCGACGCAGTGTGGAACGAGCGTGCTATCCGCATGCGCTACCAGAGCCGGACGGCAGTGAAGGAGCGGCGAGTTGAGCCTCTTGGAATCGTCCTGAAAGGCGGCGCTTGGTATCTGGTCGCCCAGGACAATGGCGCCGCCCGCACCTACCGTGTTTCCCGAATCGGGGAGCTAGAAGTTCTTGATGAACGCTTCGAATATCCAGCGGCTTTCGACCTTCAGGCCTATTGGACCGAGAGCATCCGTCGCTACGAGTCGGAGATCCACCCGAATCTGGCCGAAATTCGTCTTTCGCCTCGTGGCATCGAACTAATGAAGGCCTTTCTGACCCCCTCCGTCAACGCGGATGCGACGGTGTCAGAGGAGGCTGATGCGCACGGCTGGCGGCAGGTAACGCTTTCAGTGGGATCGATCACTCACGCCTCAATGGAGATCCTCCGGTTTGGTTTGGAGGCCGAAGTGGTCGGACCACCGGAACTCCGCGCCGAAATGGCAGAGATCGTCAGCACCTTGGCAAAAGTCTATGTTCGTGGTGATCGGTCGTAGGAGCACACCAGCTGAAGGTCTGGTTATGCGACCGCGATCCCGGAACGCTCACGTCCGAATTTGGGTCGCGGACCGCCACCGCGCCGCGCCGTCAGGCGGCACGCGCGTATGACAATGCCCCGCTCGGTCGGACCGGGCGGGGCGTCGCGGTCCTCAGTCGCCGCGGCGACCGTTGGGGCGGGACCAGATGAGACTGTAGCCCTCGTCCTCGTCGTCGAAGAGGTTGGCGTAGATCGGAGCGTTGAAGCTCGGATCGTCCAGCTTCAGGCCGAGATAGTCGCGGCCCTCGTTGGAGCGCTTGGTCCAGGCGGCGCCGATCTCGGCGCGGCCCACGAAGACCCGGTGGGAGGGGGCGTTCTCGCTGGCCTGGTTGGTTTCGGGAACGATGCGGACGTTCCTGGCCTGGACCGAGAGGGTGACGATGTCGCCGGCGAACTCGTTGGTGCTGGTCTTCTTGAAGGTGCCGATGGTGGCCATGATAAGTCTCCGTTGCTCTCTGTTTCGAGCCCGCGCCCATCGCGGCCTCGATGGCGATCAAGAGGCCGGAGGCGATCGACGGCGCATCGCTTGCGACCGCAGCATGGCGGAGGACGGCGACAGACGACTTTCTTGTTTCGCGAGGAATGACGGCGTAGCCGGCAGGGGAAGAAAGTCGATCGGCGCGGTTGCGTCATAGGCGATCGCGGCGAAGCCGACCTTCGGCCAGATCAGGCCATTGAAGAGGCCGCAGCGGAGCGCGGGACCCGACAGAGATCAGCAATGGAGACCTGGCACGACCCACGACCGAAAGCGGCCCGCACCATTCCGGCGGATAAACCGCACCCCATTCCGGCAAGACCGCCTGCTCTGCATCGGCGCTGCAGCAACAGTTGGCGAGCGTCCGACACGGTCGATACGGTAGGTGACGCAAAGCCGCTGCCCAACGCTTCCCATCAACGCTTCCCATCAAAGGGTCGATCACGACAGGCAAGCGACGACGTTTCTCAACGCCGTTCACCTGCGCCATCCCGCACCGACGTCGGGACTTTGCGCGTCCCGCCCTGGGCCTTCCCCCGTCGAAGCAGTCGGTCAGCCCCGCGCCGCTACCTGCCCGGTCTGACCGGATGGGGCCATCGCCACCACACGGGTCCACGCGGTTAGGCCGATGGCGATGGCGCCGAGAACGGAAAAGGCCATCTGCCACTCTTCCGACGGCATGGTCAGGCGGGTGAGGCCGAGCGTGGCGTGGTAGCCGGTGAAGGCCGCCGGGGCCGCGAACGCGAGGGCAATCGCGAACCGCACCCAGACCGCCCGGACAGTGGTGAACATGAGCTGGCCGAGGCCGAAGGTCAGACCGGCGGCGAAGGCGCCGACGAGGAAGGCGCCGATCGGTCCGGCGCCGGAGTCGTAGGCCCACAGCCCGACCGTCATACCGGCGAAGAAGGGGAGCGCGTAAACAGCCAGGGTGAAGAGCAGCCAGCAGAAGAAGCCGATGCCGGCGACGGACAAGAGGATTCCGAGAGCGATCATGGTGGTGTCTCCGTGACAAAGGGTCGAACGGTCGCGCCTCCACCACCACCACGGCGCGTTATCGAGCATATCCGAAAATGGCCGGTGACGGGAGCGGAAATCCTTGCGGGACTTCCGCGTCGCCAGGCGAGACCGCGCGTCCTCATGGCTGGAAAGGATCGAATTCGTGAACGATGGTGGCAGGGTCACCGTCGTACTCGGCGGTCGGCATGACGCCGAACTCGCCGTTGCCGGCCTGGAAGACGACGATGCAGACCATCAGGGTGGTGGCGAGGCTCCAGCCGAGGGCGTGGGCGTTCGATAGGGATTGCGACATTGTTCCGGCTCCTGTCTGGAGGCGGGGACCATCCCCGCTCGACAGGCGCCCGATGTGTCCGGGGCACGGCCGCGATCACCGCGCAGGCGTCAGCCGGAGTGGCCGCACGCTGCGCGTAGCGGACCCTTCACGGGTTGATCGTGGAAGGCCGGAACCGGACCAAGGATTGCGCCAATGAGAGCGGGGTGATCGTCGAGAAAAAGAACAGCCGATGGTTATCGCGCAGTGAGAATGCTGTAACTGCGGCTCGACATGCCCGTCCGTTTACGGGTGGGAAACGGACTGGCAGGTTTCGGGCGGTTACACGGCAAAGCTGCCTTTCACCTAGTCATCGAGCTTTGGCGGCAGCCGCCGCATTGAAGACGCTCAGGCTGATTTTGACCGTGCCCGGAAGCGGACCAGGAACATTAACGCTCTTACCGGCTTGTGCAGGAAAGTCGGTTGTCGGAACACCTGCAAGGTGACGGACGCGCGGAGACGTGCTGGTCACTGGCCCCTAATGCGGATCGCGATCGTCAGCGTTTTAAGGTAACAAAAGAAGCAGTATGATTAAGCAGATTAAACGGGGCACGGGCCGGAAGCTGCTATTAATCCACGGCCTCGGCGGAAGTTGGCAATCGTGGAGCACTATCCTGGATGCACTTAGCGCCAATCGAACGGTGATCGCGATTGACCTTCCGGGGCATGGGGCCACCCCGGCGGAACACGACAGCGGGACTTTCGACGGTCTTGTCGGCAGCGTCGAGCGCTATATTGCGGACAGCGGACTGGCAGGGATTGACGTTGTCGGCAGCTCGATGGGCGCGCGGATCGTGCTCGAACTCGCTCGACGCGGCAATGTCGGCAACGTGGTGGCGCTTGATCCGGGTGGCTTCTGGCGGGGTTGGGAACGAACCTTCTTTAAGACCACCATAGGAGTTTCCGGGCGCTTGCTCCGGGCAATCCAGCCCAGCCTGCCAATGCTGAGCAAGAATGCGGCGTCGCGCACTGCGCTGCTAGCACAACTATCCGCGCATCCTTGGGCGCTCGATCCGCAGGTAGTTGCGACGGAATTGGCAAGTCTCAGCACTACATCGACATTCGACGCACTGGTCCGTGACCTTGCAAGCGGTCGCGAGCAGACCGGTCCTGCCGCCGATGCCACTGGTCGGATCGTGATTGGGTGGGGCCGGCATGATCGTCTATGTCTGCCAAGGCAGGCGGCGCGGGCAATAGCCGCTTTTCCTTCCGCTGATCTGCATTGGTTCGAGTCCAGCGGCCACTTTCCTATGTGGGACATGCCCGAAGAGACTGTGGCCGTCATTCTTGCCGCGACTCAATGACGTCTCACCACAATTCCGCCAGTCGGCGTGAGACGATTAGCACCTTGCCGCCAGACAATTATCATGTGAACGCCGGCCTGCGGATCGATTATAAGGTGACCGAGGGTATCCAACTGGGAACTGGAAGCCGCAATTTGTTCGACGACACCTATCAGCTGCCGGACGGATTTCCGAGCAGTGCCGCAGCGGACGGGCCGATTTCGGGCCAGTTCTGCCGTCTCTGGGAATTGAACGAACGACAGGTTTCGGGCGGGCACAGAAGCATTCCGAACGGCGACAATGGGGTCGAGAGCGGAAACGCCGCTCACGCGCCGCCTCCTTTCGCGCGGAAGTCGAACAGCGGGATGCCGAGCTTGCGGGCCTTGTCGGCGAGGTTGTCCTGGATGCCCGTGCCTGGAAATACGATGACGCCGATCGGTAGGACGTTGAGCATCTGATCGTTGCGCTTGAACGGCGCAGCCTTGGCGTGCTTCGTCCAGTCGGGCTTGAAGGCGACCTGCGGCACCTTGCGGGCTTCGGCCCATTTGGCAGCTATCAATTCGGCACCCTTCGGCGATCCGCCATGCAGCAAGACCATGTCGGTGTGCTTCGCACGAACCTGATCGAGCTTCGCCCATACCAGTCGGTGATCGTTGAAGTCGGCGCCGCCAGTCAGGGCGACTTTCGGTCCAGCAGGCAGCATCACCTCGGTTTCGGCACGACGCTTGGCGGCGAGGAAGTCGCGGCTGTCGATCATGGCCGAGGTCAGGGCGCGATGGTTGACCATCGAACCGCTGCGTGGCCGCCAGGATGATCCGGTATGGCGCTCGAAGTGCTCGGCCGCCTGGTCGCGCATCAGCTCGAAGGCGTTGCGGCGCTCGAGAAGGGTCTGTCCCTCGGCGACATGGCGCTCCAGCTCGACGGACTTCACCTCGGAGCCGTCCTGTTCACGCTGGCCGCGGCGCTGCGCCTGCTCGTTGTCGTCCAGCTCGCGCTCGATCCGGTCGGTAGCGCGGTGAAAGAGATTGACGGTCGACCAAAGCAGGTCGTCGAGGTCGAGTTCTAGGCGAGTGTCGCTCAAGGTGACGATTAGGGCGTCGAAGATGTCGGCGATTGCGCCAGCGACGATGTTGCCTTCCGGGAGCGGCCTTGGATCGGGTTCGTCCTGGAAGGGGCGAAAGCCGTAGAGCTGGAGTTCGGAGAGGACGTGGTCGGTGGGCGAAGAGGCATGATGGGGTTCGAAGCCGGTGTCGTCGTGATCGGTGGTCATGGGGTGCTCCCTCATCGGATCGACCGCGACCGCCGCGGCCTTCATGGCGACGAAAGGCGGCGGGCGGAGCGGGCCAGCACCGCCGAGCGCAGCGGGAGCGGCCGAAGCGCAGCGGAGGATGGCGAAGGCCGGTTATTTTGCTTCGCGATGCAAAGCGCGGTGTGCCGCGCGGCGGAAAAGAACCGGGCGCAGCCATTGCCGGACCGGGCCGCTTGCCGTTCCGATCGCCCTCTAAGAAGGCCGTGGTCGCGGCTCTCTCCGACCTCAGGGGAACGCCCGCCTGCGATGCATTGCACCGGCCGCGAGACCAACCTCACACCTCCGTTCCGGCCAAAGCCGGCAATTCCATGAAGCGGGCGACGTCCTCCGGGGCAATCTGAACCCTGAGGGCCGCCAGAAGCGCGTTCGACCCAAGCGTGCGGAGATCCTCGTTGAAGTCCCCGAGCCGTGGCGACAGGGTGATCGCCTCGATCCCGGCCGCCTGTGCGCGTTCGATCAACGTCCCCATCGCGCCGTCACCGGCGGGATCGTCGTCGCGGGCGATATAGAGGCGGCGGAGTGTCGCGGGGAACAGGATGGCCGAAAGGTGCGCGGCGGAGAGCGCCGCTGCCGCCGGCATGTGGGGCAGCACCATTCGCAGCGACAGCATGGTCTCGATGCCTTCGCCGGCCGCCAGTACGTCGTGCGCCAGATCGAACCGGACCGCGTTGCCGAGAAGATCGCCCATCGCGCGCCTCGGCGTGTCGACCGGCGCCTTGTCTCGTCCAGATGGGTCGAGCCAGGTGCGATGCGCCCCGGTGATCCGGCCGCCCTGATCGGTGACCGACGCGATCATCGCCGGCCAGGTCTCGGTGGGGGAATGCTTGTCGGGGCGATAGTAGCAGCGCGGGTGGAACCGCAGAGCGCCGGTTCCGTGCAGAGCCGTAATGCCGCGTTCGCGCAAATACGCCTCTACGACCGTGCCCGAAATCAGCTGCGACATGGCGAACAGGCGCCGCGCCGATTCCGGCGATCCGGCTGGTGTCGACGACGGTCGGGGTTTCGGATTGCGCGCCGGTTCCGGTCGAGGCAGGCTGAGGAAGCGCCGCGCCTCCTCCGCGACGTCCTTGAAATCGAGCAGGCCACAGCTCTCCCTGATGACGTCGAGGAGATCGCCGTGCTCGCCGGTGGCGGCGTCGGTCCATTTGCCGGCCGCGCCCTTGCCGGATTCGGCTCCTTGCAGCCGGACGAACATCGATCGGCCGGAGCTGTTCTGAACATCGCCGACCAGCCAGTAGCGGCCTTCGCGACGACCGTTGGAGAGATACTCGCGGCACACGGCCTCGGCGCTGCGGCCAAGACGTTGTGCCAATTCAGAAGCGTCGCGGGCCATTTACGCGGCCTCCCGCTCGGCGACGCGCTGGACCGGATAGCGCTCCAGCACCTTTGCCAGAATGGCGGGACCGCCCGAACCGGTTGGCACGAACATCCGCAGCTTCCACGAGATGATCTCGTGGAACAGGCCATAGGCGCGCAGCCGATCGCGCATCGTGTCGGTGAAGCCGGTCAGCTCGATGCGATTGATGCCCATGACGCGCGACCGCCGGAGCTGGAGGCCTTCGGCCAAGTCGATGATGGTCCTGCCATCTATCAGCGCGGTGAAGGCGTGCTCGGGGCTCAGGGTGCCGCCGCCTGTCGCTATCGCGCCGGCGACCCAGGCGGGGGAGACGCGTCGGCCGACGATGCGCTCGCCGGTGTCGGTCTGAAGGCGATAGACCCGCGTCGACTCGTTCGGCAGGCGCTTCCAGATCGGCAGCAACAGGCCCGACACGATATGGATGGTGCTGTCGGTGAACGCCGGCACCTCGGCCAGTTCGGCCTCCCAGGCGCGGGCGAACGATTGGCGGTCGGTCTCGGCCCAATGGGTCTGAGGCATCATCGCCAGCGGCATGGCCGGACGCTCCATCGGCCGGATGAGCCGGACCCTGCGCTCGACCTCGCCATCGTCGAGCATGACGCTGGTGGTCGGGATCTGCACCGCGGCCCGGCCCGACTGCCCGTTGACGAGCAGAACGGCGCGCGGGTCGGAGGCGTGATCCAGCGCATCGTCGAGGGTGACCGGCCGATTGCGCTCGCGCTGGGTGATGGTGAGCAGCCGTGTCTCGGCCGAGGTGCCGGGATGGGTGTAAATCGCCTGCCGGTCGGTGACGACGAAGCTCTCGGCTGTGAGCGTCTCCAGCCCGACGTCATAGACGCCGGCCGAGATCGCTCCCTCGATGCGCGACGCGAGCAGCTGCTCGAACGCCGTGAACAGGGTGTTCTGAAGGTCGATGGTGAGTGCCAACAGACGGTTCAGGAACGTGGTGATCGGCGGCAGCTCGTCCTTGATGCCGCTGGCGTCGGTCAGCGACAGGCCCGTTGCATCCTCGAACGCCTGCAGCGTGCAACCCTCTACCTTGCCGCCGACAAGTAGCAGATAAAGCCGCCGCAACGCGTCGCGGGCATAGGCGCTCTCCAGATTGTCCTCGGGTCGGAACAGGCCCTGGCCGCCGGTCTGGCGCTGCCCCTTGGTGATGGCGCCGAGCGTGTCGAGCCGCCGGGCAATGGTGCTCAGGAACCGCTTCTCGGCCTTCACATTGGTCGCGATCGGCCGAAACAGCGGAGGCTGCTGCTGGTTCGTCCGGTTGGTCCGCCCGAGCCCCTGAATCGCCGCGTCGGCCTTCCAACCCGCCTCGAGCAGATAGTGGACGCGCAGACGACGGTTCCGTGCCGACAGCTCGGCGTGATAGCTGCGGCCCGTGCCACCCGCGTCTGAGAAGACGAGGATGCGTTTCTGGTCGTCCATGAAGGCGCTGGTCTCGGCGAGATTGGCCGAGCCGGCGCGGTTCTCGACCATCAAGCGGTCGCCCCTGCCGTCGGCACCGGACTTGCGGACGATGCGGCGCGAGCGGCCGGTCACCTCGGCCACTACGTCAGTGCCGAAGCGCTGGACGATCTGGTCGAGCGCGCCCGGGACCGGGGGCTGCGACGCCAACGTCTCGATCAGCCGATCCCGCCTAGCGACCGCCTCGCGGCTCTCGACCGGCTGACCATCACGATAGACCGGCCGCGACGACAGCTTGCCTTCGCTGTCGCTGAACGGCTCGTAGAGCTGAACCGGGAAGGAATGGGCGAGATAGTCGAGGACATATTCTCGGGGTGTGATGTCGACCTGGACGTCGCCCCACTCGTCGGTGGGGATCTCGGCCAGGCGGCGCTCCATCAGCGCCTCGCCGGTGGAGACGATCTGGATGACCGACGCATGGCCGTCCTCGAGATCGCGCTCGATCGATCGGATCAGCGACGGCGTCTTCATGCTGGTGATGAGGTGGGAGAAGAAGCGTTGCTTGGCGCTCTCGAAAGCGGATCGCGCGGCCGATTTGGCCTGAGCATTCAACGTGCCGGTCGAGCCGGTGATGTTGGCGGCCTGCATCGCGGCGTCGAGATTGTTATGGATGACCGAAAACGCCCCGGCATAGGCGTCGTAGATGCGGACCTGCTCGTCGGTCAGCGTATGCTCGACCAGCTCGTATTCGACGCCTTCATAGGAGAGTGAGCGCGCCGCGTAGAGTCCGAGCGCCCGAAGATCGCGGGCGAGCACCTCCATCGCCGCAACGCCGCCGGCCTCGATCGCCTCGACGAACTCGGCGCGCGTGGCGAAGGGAAAGTCTTCGCCGCCCCAGAGGCCGAGGCGCTGGGCATAGGCGAGGTTGTGGACGGTCGTGGCGCCGGTCGCCGAGACGTAGACGATGCGGGCGTTCGGCAAAGCGTGCTGGAGCCGAAGCCCCGCGCGACCCTGCTGCGAGGCAGCCTGGTCGCCGCGTTCGCCCTTGCCCCCGGCGGCGTTCTGCATGGCGTGGCTCTCGTCGAAGACGATCACTCCATCGAAGTCGGAGCCGAACCAATCGACGATCTGCTGGACGCGGGAAACCTTGTCCTCGCGCGCGTCGGACCGCAGCGTGGCATAGGTGGTGAATAGGACGCCTTCCGCCAGACGGATCGGCATGCCCTGGCGGAACCGCGACAGCGGCGTCACCAGCAGACGCTCCATGCCGAGCGCCGACCAGTCCCGCTGGGCGTCCTCGATCAGCTTGTCGGACTTCGACACCCACACGGCGCGGCGTCGTCCCTTCAGCCAATTGTCGAGCAGGATGCCCGCGACCTGACGACCTTTGCCGGCTCCCGTTCCATCGCCGAGGAACCAGCCGCGCCTGAAGCGGACGGCGTTCGCCGCATCATCGCGGGCTGCCGAGACGAGGTCGAAGGTCTCGTCGACCGTCCACGATCCTGCGAGGTGGTCGGTATGGGCTTCGCCCGCGTAGATGACGGATTCGAGCTGGGCGTCCGACAGCAGGCCATCGGAGACGACGGCAAGTGGAAGATGCGGCCGATACGTCGGCGTCGGCGGCGCGACCGAGGCCATCGCGGCCGACTGCACCAGCTTGGTGGGATGCGCCCGAGAGCCAGGAATACGGATCGCCTGCAATCCGTATTCTTCATAAAGCGCCTCGGTGATCTGGCCGCCTTCGGCCGGTTTCCAGTCCACGGTCTCATAGGCGAGCTCAACGCCCTGAGGTTCGGCCGCGGTGGCCCGAGCGGAGGACGGACGCATGACGTAGGCGCGGACCGAGCGGGGAATGGCCGGAGGTGCGACCGTGGCGACCGCGACAGACGCGGCGATCGGGAGCCGAGCCGGGACCTGGCTTTCGACCCAGCCGAGCAGCGTGGCGACATCCGGTGCGATACCGGGCGATGCCGGCAACACGGCGGCATCATTGGCCGCAACCTTGTCGATGACGGTCAGCCGGGTGTCGATCGTGGTCCCATGCTTGGCGTAGACCGACCCGTCGATCGCCGCCGAAAAGACGACGCGCCCGCGTTCCTGCAACCGCGCGAACGCATCGGCCCAGGCATGATTGTCGGGTGAGAAGCTCGATCCGGTGATGGCGACCAGACGCCCGCCCTCGGCGAGCCGCGCCAGCGCTGAGGCGACATGCCGGTAAGCGGCATCCGTCATGCGGCCGGACACGTTGGCCATGACGGAGAACGGCGGATTGATCAGCACGACGCTGGGCACGATGCTCGGGTCGAGATAATCGTCGATTTGCGCCGCGTCGAAGCGGGTGACGACGGTGCCAGGAAACAGGTGGCCGAGCAGCGAAGCGCGGGTCTTGGCGAGCTCGTTGAGCACCAGCGACCCGCCCGCCAGCTCGCCGAGGATGGCGAGCAGGCCAGTGCCGGCCGATGGCTCCAGCACGCGGTCGGCGGGCGTGATAGCGGCGGCGGCGCGCGCCGCGAGGCCCAGCGCGATCGGCGTCGAGAATTGCTGGAACGCCTGGCTCTCCTCGGAGCGACGGGTGTGAGTGGGGAGAAGGCACGCGATCTTGCCGAGCATCGGCAGCATGGCGGCGGGCGACGCGGCCCTGCCGCGAAGGGCCGGACCGAACTTGCGCAGGAATAGGACGGTCGCCGCCTCGCAGGCATCGTAGGCGGTTTTCCAGTCCCAGGCGCCCGACGCGTCGGAGGCGCCGAAGGCGGCTTCCATCGCGGCGCGCAGCATGGGCGCGTCGATGCGATGGCCGCGTTCGAGATCGGGGAGGATGAGCTGCGCGGCGGCGAACACGCGGGACGCCATGCCGGCATCGGCGGCTGTGCAAGACTGTGACGCAGCCGGGAGGGCAAGCGCGGAAGCGGTGGACGTGATCATGAAGGAACCTCGGGAGAGCGGGGACGGTTCGAACCGCAGGGCGCTCTCTCTCGACCCCACCGGCTCAAACCCGTCCCGGCCTTCCTCTCCCTCTCAAACCGGCGCTGGGTCGCTCGCCCCGCCGGAAGCATCGGGCGGCACATAGGCGTCATAGGGACTGCCATCGGCGAGATGCCCAAAGGGCGTCATCACGAAGTCGCGGCCTTCGCGGCCGACAGCGCAGATGACGTATCGCGTCGCGCCGGTGATCGCGTCGGCGCATTCCATCAGCGCCAGATTGCCGTCTTCGGCGGCGCGCAGCAGGGTGTTGAAATTTGTCCGGGCATGATCGGGGATGCTCATCGTCCGTCCTCCGCTCCGTCCGCCAGGGTCAGCGCGAGCCAGCCATTGGTGTCTGTCCAGGCGACGGTCGAGCCATCGGCAAGGTCGAGAACATGGGCGCCGCCGCCGAACGCATTGACGCGCGGTCTGGAGCAGGTGTTCGCCCATTCGAAGCCCCAGCGGCCCGCCAGAGAAAATGCCTTGGCGCATCGCTTGACGAACGTGAGAACCTGCTCGGGATCGCCGGTCACGTCGTCGCGGATCCAGAGCTGGGTGCCACCGTGCTCGGGCTGGATCGACATGACGAAGCCGACGACGCCGATCTCCTCGCGCTCCACCTCCTCGGCGAAAGCAATGTAGAGATCGAGCGCACGGGCGGCGTTGGCGGGCGTGCCGACGTCGAGCAGGCACGAGAAATGGGTGAAGAAATCGGCCATCGGAAAGTCTCCTGAAACGAAGAAGCCCGGCGCGGTGGCCGGGCTTCTTGAAGGGCTGGGAAGGTCGCGGGGCGACGGATGCCGCCCCGCAGGTTCGGGTCATTCGGCGGCGATGGCGTGAGCGGACACCTCGTCCGGGTCGGCGGCACCGTCAGCCGGCTCATCCTCGTCGTCGGCGAGGAAGGCCGGCAGCGCCTCGGCTTCGGAGCCCGCGTCGGGCTCGCCCGTCGCCTCGGCGACCGCCAGGCGCAGCGGTTCCGGCAGCCAGCCGGTGCCGTCGAGAAGCCGTTCTGCCTCTTTGGCCATGTCGGCTTTCTTCAAGTGGTCGATGAGTTGCGCCGACTGTTCGCCCTTGGCCTCACGCACCGCTTCGAGGATGCGCGGCTTGGTCACGCGGCCGAGATAGTTGTCGACCGTCGGCCGCCATCCCGCCTCCACCATGTCGAGGCCAACGGCGTGGGCCAGCCGGTCGGCCTGCGTCAGCCGACGATCGAGCCCGTGCTGCGAGAGCCCGCCGCCGAAGCGATCGACTTTCTCAGAGAGGGCGTTGACCCCATAGGACACGCAGTGGGCCAGCAGCGCGGTGCGGCTGGCGTCGTCGAGACGGACCAGCCAGTCCCACAGCGCATCCTCGTCGCCCGGCATGTCCGCCTTCCAGCCTTCCTGCCGCTCGGCGATCGCCTTGGCGGGCGGGCTGTCCTTGAGGTCGGCGGCCTGAACGGGGAAGAAGACGTGCCGGACCGAAGCCTCAAGGCAGCCGCCGGACGACGATGTGCGCTGGAAGGTGTCGAGCACGAGCTTGTGCAGCAACGCCGTGACCGCGACATGCGGGTTTGCGGCCAGCGCGTCGCGCAGCGCGAGCGTGCGGTGCGCCGTCAGCTCGCCGACAAGCCGCTCCGGCAGCGGCTTGATGACGTCCTCCTCGTCATCCTCCGGCTCAGCCTGGCCGCCGATCGTGATCACCGCGCGTTGGACGCCCGGCGCGGTCGGATCGGATGCTGTGGTCGGGTGCTCATCGCCATCCTCCCCACTGTCGGCCTCGACGTTGGGAGCCTCGTCCTCGGGGCGGACATAGCCGCGGTCGACCGACAACCTGCCATCGGCGCCGATGCTGACGAAGACGCCGGCGCGGGCGATGTCGGCCGGGTCGTAGATGACCGGGCGTTCGTCGAAGGCGGCCAGCGCCGTCTCGATCTCACCGAGCCGCTCATCCACCTCGTCCGGCAGCTCGTCGGCACCCTCATATTCGGCTTCGAGCTTGGCGTATTCGGCTTGAAGCGCCTCCTGCGTCGCTTGTTCGTCGGTGGTCAGCTCGGCGGGGATGCCTGTCAGCTCCCGCAGACCATAGGCGCAATCGTAGGGCGTCTCGACGGCGACCGAGATCCACTTCCAGCCCTCAGTGGCGATGATCTCCGCCTCGGCCTTCAGCTTGTCGGCGACGAGTCGATCGAGCAACGCCACGTCCTCCAGCCAGCCGCCATCGTCGTTCTGGAACAGATCGCGCATGATGACGCCGCCCGCGTCGGCATAGGCTTCCAGCCCGACGAACTGCGCCCGCTTGTCCGAGGCGCGGACCGTGGTTTCGGTCAGCATCCGGCGAATCTGATATGGCTCCTTGCTGTAGGACCGCGCGAGCCCCTCCCAGACCTGCTCCTGGCGGGTGTGGTCATGGGTGACGGTGAAGGCCATCAGCTGTTCCAGCGTCATGCCGTCTTCAGCATAAAGGTCGAGGAGCGTGTCCGAGACCGCGGCAAGACGCAGCCGCTGCTTCACGACGTTGACGGGCACGAAGAAGGCGGCGGCGATGTCCTCCTCGGGCTGGCCCTTCTCCCGCATCGCCTGAAAGGCGCGGAACTGGTCGAGGGGGTGCAGGGCGACGCGCTGGATGTTCTCGGCAAGCGAGTCGTCCTCGGCCAGGATGTCCGTTGACGGATCGCGCACCACGCAGGGCACGGGCGCGGTCTTGGCGAGGCGCTTGCCCTTGACCAACAGCTCGAGCGCCCGGTAGCGGCGGCCGCCGGCGGGGATCTCGAACATCCCGGTCTCGGCGCCATCGGCGTCGACGACGGGGCGGACGTTGAGGCCCTGAAGCAGACCTCGCCGGGCGATGTCCTGCGCCAGTTCCTCGACCGAAATGCCGGCCTTCACACGCCGGACGTTGGCCTGAGACAGGATAAGCTTGTTGAAGGGGATGTCGCGCGAGGCGCAGAGGGTGATCTTCTGAACGGCGGTAGCCATGTCGGTAGTCTCCGTGACGAACGCCGAGAGCCTCTCTCTCGAACTCAATCCGTCACGAAACCGGCGCAGCCCTCTCACTCTCTGGACGAGGAACGCAAAGCAGGAGGCCCGTAAGGGACAACGCCGGATGATCGGATAATGCGGCAAGATCGTTCGATACTGCCAAACAGATCATCGCACCCGAGCATCAATCGCGACTTGCAAGTGCATCGCTCGTTTGATTGGGATGACACTCACTCCCCCCAATACCATTCTTGGAGCAGGCCACATGACCCACATCCAACCGAACGACAGCCAGATCGCCCTGATCAATACCTTCAAAGTCGATCCAGATAAGGCTGAGGCGCTCATCGCCCTGCTCGATAAGGCGACCGAAACCGTGATGAAGCACCGGGTGGGATTCATTTCGGCCAACATCCACCGCAGTCTCGATGGCGGCCGAGTGGCCAACTACGCGCAATGGCGGACGAAGGCCGATTTCGAAGCGATGCTGGCCGATCCCGCCTGTCAGGAGCACATGAAAGCGGCGGCGGACCTGGCGGATTCCTTCGATCCGGTGCTCTACACCGTCTCGTCCGTTCACGGAGCCTAAGCGTTTGGCCCGTTACTGGATCGTGGTTGCGTCCGCCGATCACATCCGGACGGCGGTCGATGGCCATTTCGTGCAGGCCGGCCATGGACGGCGGGCACCGGTTGAGACATTCCATCATGGCGACGGAGTCGCCTGCTATGCCCCGCGCGAGCGGATCTCGGCGGGCGCCAAAGTCCAGGCATTCACGGCCATTGGCGAAGTCAAAGGCGATCAGGTGCTGGCGGTCGACCGTGGCGCGATTGGAATGCACCACCGCCGTCGTGTCGCATGGCAAGATCATGCGTCGTCCGCCCCGATCCGACCCATACTTGATCAGCTTGGATTTACGCGGGACCGGGGGGCAGCGTGGGGGCTGGCGTTTCGACGCGGTCTGTTTGAAATTTCGAAGGACGACTTCCAGATCATCGCCGAAGCGATGGGCGTTGCGCGACCCTAAGTAAGTCATGTGACGCTTGGGTCTTACGCGGTCACCGTAAGACGAAGTTGCGCCGCCTGTGGCTCCCAGCCGGTGTCGGCGAAGATGCCGCAATCGGGCATCGGCTCGATCTCGCCATGCGCCGCCATCAAGGCGAGGGTCGTGGACTGGACGCCGGCGCCCAGGCTGAGGACCCGCAGCCCGATCGTCGGGGCGGGTTGAGGTTCGGCAAAAGCTGCCGCTGACGCGAAGGCGTTCATCAGGCCGCCTCACGCTTGTCGTCCGCAGGAGCGGAGACCTGCTGTTCGGGGCCGGGTCGAAAGGCGAGCAGGTAATCGGCGGCTTTGGACGCGGCCGAGGCCGCGCGCACGATCACCTTCGAGTCCTCGCGCAGCACCTCGAGCCAGGAGCCGATATAGTCGGCGTGGCGAACGGTCGGTGTGATTCCGAGTGTGGCGCAGCAGAAGGCGGCGCACATTTCGGCCACCAGTTCCTCGCGCGCATATTTTCCGGAGCCGAAGCCGCCGGAGAGATCGCGCGCGAGACGGGAGGCGTGGCCGCTCCAGTGGCCGAGCTCATGCAGCGCTGTGCGATGCCAGTTGATCGGCTCGAAATATGCCTCGGGGCGAGGAACCTGGATGTAGTCAAGCGCCGGTGCGTAGAACGCCCTCTCGCCGCCGAGCCGGAGATCCGCGCCGCTCGCCCGGATCAACGCCTCGACCTCCGGCAGGATCAGTCCTTCGCGCACGGGCGGCGGAGCGGTGACGAGCTCTCCCGGCAGGCCCTCGCACTGGTCCGTCGAGAACACCGTGAACCGCTTCAGAAAGGGGATCGCCTGCGCTTCCTCGCCGGTTTCCCGCGCCCGCCGGCGTTCGTCGTCGGGCACGAAGCGGTCGGCATAGACGACGGTCGTGCCGCGTTCGCCCTTCCGGACATTGCCGCCGAGGCTGAGAGCCTGGCGGAAAGTGAGCCAGCTCTGGCAGGAGAAGCCACGGGCGACAACGGCGCCCCAGAGGATCAGGATGTTGATACCGGAATAGGTCCGGCCGGTCGCCGCATTCTTCGGCATGGCGAGCGGTGCCGAGACGCTGCAGAAGCCCCAAGGCTGGACCCAGGGCAGACGGCCGGATTCAAGCTCGGCAATGATGTTCGAGGTGATCTCGTCGTAGAGGTTGGTGCGATCGGCCGCGGAGGCGGATCGGGAAGGATTTGAACGAGGCATCGCGGATCTCCGCGACGGGCCGGCCAGGAGCCTTTCTCTCAGCCTCCAAACCCGTCACGGTGAAAGCCGCCGTCCTCTTCCTCTCGGGGCGTTGCGGGGTGTCCCCGCAGAAGGGGTCCGGCCAGACCGTGGCTGGCCGGCAGGGGAAGGCGTTCCTCTTTAGGGCATCTCTCACGGATCACGATGGCCCCGCATGCCATTCTACGATTGAATAGGCCTGTGAAGAGGCGGCGTGTCTGCTATGGATTGAATGCCCGACCGAGTGAACCAGCACTATAGCGGTCCGACGTTAGGGTCAGGCGCCAGGCTTCATCTGCACGCTGAGGGGACCGGATCACGTCTTCGATTTCGTCAACAACGCGCACAAGCGGCTGTTCGGCGACCGCGATGCCGTCGGCAAGCCGTGGCGCGAGGCCTTCCCCGAGCTGATCGGGCAAGGTTTCGAGGAGCTTCTGGACCGGGTCTACGCGACCGGCGAGCGCTATGTCGCGCATGCGGCGCCGGCGCGGTTTCGCGAAACGCCCGAGGCGCCGGAGGAGGAGCTTTTCCTCGACTTCATCTACGAGCCGATGGTGGACGAAGCCGGGCAGATCATCGGCATCTTCTGCGAAGGCCACGATGTCACCGAAGCGCATCGGCGCCAGGAGGCGCTGCGCGAGAGCGAGGCGAGACTCGCGCGCGCGCTCGAAGCCGGCGATCTGGGCGTGTGGGAGCTGGATCTTGTCACCCATGGTGCCTGGCGTTCCCTGCAGCACGACCGGATGTTCGGGTACGATTCGCTGCTTCCCGAATGGACCTACGAATCGTTCCTTGAGCATGTCCTTCCCGAGGATCGCGATGTGGTGGACCGGAAGTTCCAGGAGGCGCTTGCCAGCGGGCTTTGGAACTTCGAGGCCCGCATCCGGCGCGCCGACGGCGCCGTGCGCTGGCTCTGGGCGCAAGGCAAGGTCGCGTTCGACGCCCGCGGGCAGCCCCGGAGCATGAAGGGCATGGTCCGCGACATTTCCGAGCGAAAGGAGGCCGAGGAGGCGCTGGCGCAAAGCGAGGCGCGGCAGGCGTTCCTGCTCAAGCTCAGCGACGCGCTGCGGCCGCTCGGTCATCCAGTCGAGATTCAGTACGAGGCTTGCCGCCTCTTGGCCGAGTGGCTCGATGTCGACCGGGCCTATTACGTCGAGATCGACGAAGCGGTGGGCGTAGCGCGAGTCGCGCGCGATTTCGTGCGTGACGGAGTGCAATCCCTCGCGGGCACGCATCGGCTTGCGGACTACGCGTGGTCCATCGCGATGCTGCGCCGCGGCGAAAGTTATGCGATCCCCGACACGCAAGCCTCCGAGCTGGTGCCAGATGCGGAGCGCTCCGCCAGCGCCGCCGTACAGCTCATAGCGAACATAGGCGTTCCGTTGATCAAGGATGGGCGACTGGTTGGAGCGCTGTGCTTGAGCAAGAGCCGACCGCGGGACTGGTCGGAGGCCGAAGTGGACCTCGTGCGCGAAGTGAGCGAACGCATCTGGGCTGCTGCCGAACAGGCGCGAGCAGAGGCGGCGCAGCGCGAAAGCGAGGGGCGCCTCCAGCTCGCTCTCGAAGCGGCATCGATCGGCACGTTCGTCTGGTATCCCGGCGAAGACCGGGGCGAGCCCGACGCGCAGATGCTTGCCCTGTTCGGGCAGCCGCCCGAGGGGGGCTTGAACCTTCAGAGCGCTCTCGAAGCCATGATCCATCCCGGCGACCGGGATCGCTACGCCGAGGCGGCTGCCCGGGCGACCAACCCCGCCGGGGGCGGCGTGCTCGACGAGGAAATCCGGCTCGTCCTGCCCGACGGAACCCGGCGCTGGGTAGCGATCAGGGCGCGGGCGCAATTCGAGGGCGATCCGCCGCAGCCCACTCGCATGCTGGGCATGGCGCTCGACATCACCATGCGCAAGCACGCCGAGGAAGCGCTTCGCGAAAGCGAGAGGCGCCAGGCGTTCCTGCTGAAGCTCGGCGACGCGCTGCGCACGCAGCCGAACGAGGACGCGGTCGTGGATGTTGCCGTTCGGATGCTCGCCGAAGAGCTGGGGCTCGACCGATGCTATGCGACCGCGATGTATCCGGCCGAGGATCGGGTGGACGTCATCCAGGAATTCCGGCGCCCCGATCTTGCGCCGATGCCCTCGCCGCTCCGCTTTTCCGATTTTCCGGAAGCAGGCAAGCGAACCTTCGATCGAACGCTGATCTTCAATGATACGGCGAACGATCCTGAGCTGACCGATACCGACAAGCACTCGCTCGCGGCGATGAGTTTCGGGGCGCTCCTCTCTTCGCCGCTGCGCCGTGGAGCAGGCAATCCGATCTGGGCCTTGGGCGCGGTGAGCTCGCGGCCGCGGCGTTGGACGCCCGGCGAGGCGGCGCTAGTGGAAGCAGCCACCGAACGCACCTGGGCGGCGGTCGAGCGGGCGCGCGCCGAGGCGGCGCTGCGCGAGAGCGAGGCGCGGTTCCGGCTGATGGCGAACGCGGTGCCGCAGATCGTCTGGATCACCGACCGGGACGGCCGCATGGAGTTCCTGAACCGGCAGTTCGTCGACTACACCGGCGCGTCCGACGAGGCGTGGACGCACGCCGAGATGGCGGCGAACTTCATGCATGCGGACGATGGCGCGGCCGTCGTCGCAGCTTTCGAGGCGGCGCTGGCGACGGGCGAGCCGTTCGAGATAGAGCACCGCATCCGCTCGGCCTCGGGCGAGGACCGCTGGTTCCTCGCGCGCGCCGAGTCCTATCGCGACCCGCAGACCGGCGAGATCACGCGTTGGTTCGGCGCGTCGGTGGACATCCACGACCGCAAGCTCGCCGAAGCCGCGCTGCGCGAGCTGAATGAGACGCTTGAACACCAGGTTGCCGATCGCACCGTCGAACTTCGCAGGTTTCGGGATATCATCGAGGCGACCGCCTCGCCGATCTGCGCCTTCGATACCGACTATCGCCTGATCGCCTTCAACAAGGCGCACAACGACGAATTCCGTCGCGTGAACGGCTTCGACACGAAGCTGGGCGACGTCTTTCCCGACCTGTTCATCCCTGAGCAGCGGTCGGTCATGCGGGCGCTGATGGACCGCGCGCTGACCGGCGAGCATTTCACCGTCACGGAGGAGTTCGGCCGGCCGGAGCTCGGCGTGCCGCTCTGGGAGATCAGTTACACGCCGCTTCGCGACGGGAATGACGTGATCATCGGCGCCTTCCACCTGGCGACCGATATCTCCGATCGCTTGCGGGCCGCGGCGGAGCTGGCGGCGGCGCAGGAGGCGCTGCGACAGAGCCAGAAGATGGAGGCGATGGGGCAGCTCACCGGCGGCGTCGCGCACGACTTCAACAACCTGCTGACGCCCATCATCGGAAGTCTCGACATGCTGATGCGCCGCGGCGTCGGCAGCGAGCGGGAACGACGCTTGATCGAGGGCGGACTGCAGTCGGCGGACCGGGCAAAAGTCCTTGTGCAGCGCTTGCTGGCCTTCGCCCGCCGCCAACCGCTACAGCCGAGTGCGGTCGATCTGAAGCGGCTGATCGGCGGAATGGCCGACCTGATCGCGAGCACGTCGGGACCCAAGGTCGACGTGCGCGTGCAATTGCCGGACGATCTGCCGCCTGTCAGGGCCGACGCCAATCAGCTCGAAATGGCGCTGCTGAACCTGGCGGTGAACGCGCGAGACGCCATGCCGGATGGCGGCGTGCTGACAATTGCGGCCACGCGCGAGTCAGTCCGCGAAGACCATCGTTCCAGGTTGCGCCGTGGACATTACGTCCGGCTCTGCGTCTCGGACACCGGCACCGGCATGGACGAAGCGACGCTTGCGCGCGCGATCGAGCCGTTCTTTTCGACCAAGGGCATCGGCAAGGGCACGGGTCTCGGCCTTTCGATGGTGCATGGGCTTGCCGCGCAGCTCAATGGCGGCCTGACCATCTCCAGCAAGCTTGGCCAGGGCACGACCATCGAGCTCTGGCTCCCCATCAGCGCCGTCACGTCTGACGACGAAGATCAACAAGTCGGCGAGAGGCTGTCTCCAAAAGCGCTCGGCACGGCGTTGCTGGTCGATGACGAAGACCTCGTCCGAATGAGCACGGCCGACATGCTGATCGACCTCGGCTTCGAGGTGATCGAAGCGGGCTCCGCCGAAGAAGCTCTGCGACTGGTCGGGGAAGGTCTCAAGCCCGACCTGCTCGTCACCGATCATCTGATGCCCGGCATGACCGGAGTGGAATTGGCCGATGCGCTGCGTTCCGGGCAGCCGGAGCTGCCGGTTCTGGTCGTCTCGGGCTATGCAGAGGCCGATGGGGTCGCGGCCGGCTTGCCGCGGCTGACAAAGCCGTTCCGGAACGCCGAGCTGGCGGCAAGTCTCGCCGCTTTGGTTCCGGCGGCGGGGTAGCGGCGGGGCGTTGCGGGGCGGCAGCCCCGCTCGAAGGGGTCGGCCGAGACCTCGGCTCGGCCGCAGGGGAAGGCTTTCCCCTCATTCCGGTTTTCCGCAGAGCCGCCATCCCGTAACGTCGCTTCCACGGAAGGACGGATCGCGGATGTGTAACGACTACGAACAACACGTCGCCTGGGCCGAATACTGCAAGATGATGCAGGCGCTGGAACTCGGCATGCCAACCCACCAAAGTGAGTTGGACCTGCCGCAAGCCGACGACATCAAGATCAACGACATGGCACCGGTTATGCGCGCTGCCGGCAACGGCATCGAGCTCGTGCCGATGAATTTCAGCTTCCCGCCGTCAGGACCACGCGGCGGCCCAGTCTTCAATTTCCGGTCCGAAGGACGGCACTTCGACAAGAGCAACCGTTGCCTGATTCCAGCCTCAGCGTTCTTCGAGTTCACGGGCAAGAAATACCCAAAGGCCAAACACCGCTTCACGCTGAACGATGCGCCGTTCCTAGCGATCGCCGGCATCTGGCGAGAGGGCAAAGATGGCGCTCCGCCCGCGTTCACGATGCTCACGACGGATCCCGGTCCCGACATCGAACCCTACCACAACCGTCAGATCGTGATCCTGCGCCCGAAGGACTGGACTGCATGGATCGACTTGACCAGACCGGAAGCCGAGTTGTTGCGGGCGTTGCCCGAAGGTTCTCTGCATGTGGAAACGGTGCGCGAAGGCAGCGACTAGACACGAGGATCGAAGAGCGATCATGGACCGAAAAGGCGTCGGAAGGGTGTGCCTGGCGTTCACAGGCGCGACCCTGGATCACCCTTGGGGCGAGGACCACGACGCCTATAAGGTCGGCGGCAAGATGTTCGCCATGATTGGGGCGATGGGCGGTTTGTCGTTCAAAGTCTCCGAGATCGCCTTCGAGGTGCTGACCGAGAGCGGCAGGGCGCGCCCGGCGCCATATCTCGCCCGCGCCAAATGGGTGCATCTCGATGATCCGAACGACTGGCCAGACGACGAACTAGCGGACCATCTGCGAGCGGCGCACACCCTGATCGCGGCCAAGCTGACGAAGAAGGTTCGGGCCGAATTGGGGCTGGAATAGCCGACCAGGCGTCAGCCGTTGTGGGTTCGGTGACGTTGCGCCATCTCGTCATCAGCGATCGAGCGAACCGTCGCGATGTCCATCTCGGCGCACGGTGACAGCCTGGCAACCTCGGCCGCCACCTTCGCCCAGTGCATGAATTCTCGTTGCTCGCCCAAGGCGCGGGAGCGTGCCGCCAAGCGCTGCGCCGCACAATAGGCGCCACGCTCATCTTGCGCGATCAGCGACCGCGCGTCTCGTTGCCAGCGGCGCCGTATCGCTCGACGGCGATCAATCCAGCCGCGAACGTGCGAGATCACGCTCCACATCAGTGCTACCTCCAGCCGGTTCCGGCGTCGTCTGGCGAAGAGCGTCTTGTTCCAGCGCCTCAAGGCGCTCCGACATGTCGAGAAGTTTGACAGCCGCTGCGGCGATCGCCTCGCCCATGGTCGGATAGGTTTCCGCGGAGCTGATCGAGGTCGCTCCCGCGAATGTCACCGTCGCTTGATACCCATTGCCCTTGGGCGTCGCCGACAAGGTGACATCGGTCATGTCCCGCATTCCATTGATTGGACTCGTGAAGCTGGACGATAGCGCCGAAACTCCGGGTGGGACAGCCGCACCGGTCAGCGGAAATCCCGCGTCTTCACCTTGATCGTGTCGATGTGCAGGTCCGGGATGTAGATGTCGCGGGTGCGCAGCCCCTTGGGCGGCAACCCGCGCGGGTCGGGCGCTGGACTGCCGTGGTGGAATTCATCGCCGCGTCCGTGCGGTAGTGGGAACGCGGCGTCGCGATCGCCGACGCTGGCGAGTTCTGCCGAAAGGTCGGTGAGCTGATGTGCGACGAGGTGTAAGACTTCGCCTTCGCGCTGGACGCGGCCGCGCACGGCGATCATGCCCGCCGACAGGACGACGCGCCGGTATTTTTCGAACATCTTTGCCCAAACGACGAGATTGGCGATGCCGGTTTCGTCCTCCAGGGTGATGAACATGACGCCTTTGGCCGACCCCGGCCGCTGGCGAACGAGCACGATGCCTGCGGTTTCAAGCCATCTCCCGTCACGCGCCTCCATCGCCTCGGTGCAGGAGACGATCCGCCGGCGCCGCAGATCCTCACGCAGGAAGGACACAGGATGGCTGCGCAAGCTTAGCCCGACATGGCCGTAGTCCTCGACGACCTCGCCGCCGGCGGTCATCGGGCGGAGGAGCACGGCGGGCTCGTCGACCTCCGGCACGGGCCCGGCCTCGCGGGCGGAAGCAGCCGCGAAAAGCGGCAGCGGTTCGTCGCGCAACGCCTTGATCGCCCAGAGCGCCTCCCGGCGGGCCAAGCCAAGCGCGGGGCCGAAGGCATCGGCCTCCGCGACCTGAACAAGGGCTGCAGTGGGCACGGAAGCGCGCCGCCAGAGGTCATCGACTGACGCGAAGGGCTGATCGGCGCGCGCCCCGACGATGGCGGCGCCGTGGGCATTGGCGAGGCCCTTGACCATCCGTAGTCCGAGCCTGACGGCAAAGCGGCTGTCGTCGCCGGTCGGCTCCAAGGTGCTGTCCCACCGCGAGGCGTTGACGCAGACGGGTCGGATTTCGACGCCATGCTGTTGGGCATCGCGCACGATCTGAGCCGGCGCGTAGAAACCCATCGGCTGCGCGTTGAGGAGCGCCGCGCAGAAGACGTCTGAGTGCCAGCATTTCAGCCAAGCGCTGGCATAGGCGATCAGCGCAAAGGAGGCTGCGTGGCTTTCCGGAAAGCCGTAGCTGCCGAAGCCTTCGAGCTGCTTGAAGGTCTTCTCGGCGAAGTCGCGTTCGTAGCCATGATCGACCATACCATCGACCAGCTTCGCCTTGAACGCCGAGACGCCGCCGGTGAATTTGAAGGTCGCCATCGACTTTCTAAGCATGTCGGCTTCGCCGGGCGTGAAGCCCGCACATTCGATGGCGACGCGCATCGCCTGCTCCTGAAAGAGCGGCACGCCGAGGGTTTTGCCGAGCACCTTCTCAAGCTCGGGCTTGGGATAGTGGACCGGCTCCAGCCCTTCGCGGCGGCGCAGATAGGGATGCACCATGTCGCCCTGGATCGGCCCGGGGCGGACGATCGCCACCTGAACGACGAGATCGTAGAAGGTGCGCGGCTTCAGCCGGGGAAGCATCGACATCTGGGCCCGGCTTTCGATCTGGAAGGTGCCGAGGGTGTCGGCCTTGCGGATCATCGCGTAGGTGCGCGGATCCTCGGCCGGGATGGTCGCGAGATCGAGGCTGATGCCTTTGTGCTCGTCGAGAAGATCGAAGCCGCGCTTCATGCAGGAGAGCATCCCCAGCGCCAACACATCGACCTTCATGAACCGCAGGCTGTCGATGTCATCCTTGTCCCACTCGATGATCTGCCGGTCGATCATGGCCGCTGGCTCGATCGGCACCAGCTCGTCCAGCCGGTCGTGGGTCAAGACAAAGCCGCCCGGATGCTGGCTCAGATGGCGCGGCGCGCCCATGAGCTGACGAGCGAGATCGAGCGCCAGGCGCAGCCGTCGGTCGTTCAGGTTGAGGTTCAGCTCCGCGACGTGTTTCGGCTCGACGCCTTCTTCCGACCAGCCCCAGACCTGGGACGACAGCATCTTGATGAGGTCCTCGGTCAATCCGAGCGCCTTTCCGACGTCGCGCAGCGCGCCCTTGGAGCGGTAACGGGTGACGGTGGAGCAGAGCGCGGCGCGGTCGCGGCCGTAGGTCTCATAGACCCATTGGATGACCTGCTCCCGCCGCTCGTGCTCGAAATCGACATCGATGTCAGGCGGCTCACGTCGCTCTTCGCTGACGAAGCGCTCGAACAGCAGATCATTGCGCCCTGGATCGATCGAGGTGATGCCGAGCACGAAGCACACCGCGCTGTTCGCCGCCGACCCGCGCCCCTGACAGAGGATGTCCTTCGAGCGGGCGAACCGCACGATGCTGTTCACCGTCAGGAAGTATGGCGCGTAGTCCAGCTTCGCGATCAGCCGCAGCTCGTGCTCCAGTGAGCGGCGCACCCGGCCGGGCAGCCCCTCCGGATAGCGCTCGGCAGCGCCCTCCCAGGTCAGCTTCTCAAGGGTCTGCTGCGGCGTCAGCGCCGGATCGTCGCGCTCCTCGGGATACTGATAGGCCAGCTCGCCGAGGGAAAAGCGGCAGCGGTCGACGATCTCATTCGTCCGGGCCAATGCCTCCGGATAGCGGCCGAACAGGCGGTACATCTCCTCGGGCGGTTTCAGATAGCGATCGGCGTGCCGCTCCCGTCGGTCGCCTAGCTCGTCGATGGTGCAGGTATGGCGGATGCAGGTCACCACGTCCTGCAGGATGCGGCGAGCGGGCACATGAAACAGGACGTCGTTGGTGACGACGGTGGCGACGCGCATCTGAGCGGCGAGATTGGAAAGCTGCCATAGCCGGAGCTGGTCGTTGGGCCGTCGGCGCAAGGACAGCGCCATGTAGGCACGGTCGCCGAAGACCTCGCGCAGCCGGCGCAGGCGCAGACCGCAGGTCTCGTCCGCCACGTCGGGAATGAGAACGGCGATCAGGCCTTCGCCATAGGCGACGAGGTCGGACCATTCGAGATGGCATTTCGCCTTGCCCGCCCGCTTCTTGCCGAGCGATAACAGGCGGCAGAGCCGCGCATAGGCCGGCCGGTCGGTCGGATAGACGAGCACGGACATGCGATCCCTGAGGTCGAGGCGACAGCCGACCACCAGGCGCACACCCGTGGTCTTGGCGGCTTCATGGGCGCGGACGATCCCGGCGAGCGAGTTGCGGTCGACGACGGCCAGCGCCTCGACGCCGAGCAACGCGGCCTGCGCGAACAGCTCCTCGCAGGAAGATGCCCCGCGCAGGAAGCTGAAGTGGGAGGTGACCTGCAGCTCGGCATATCGGCGACCGCTCATCCGAAGGTTCCATGCAGAAACCAGCGGTGGGAGCCGGTCGCGGCGTCTTCGCCATCGCCGGAGCGGAAGATCCAATAGCGCTCGCCCGCATCGTCTTCGACCTGGAAATAGTCGCGAACGGCGACCAGCTCGGCGTCGCGCTTCCACCACTCCCCGAAGACACGCTCCGGGCCATCAGCGCGGCGGACCCGCCGGCGGATGCCCCGCCAGGTGAAGGAGACGGGCGGCTGGTCAGGAAGCAACGCCACCGTTTCGATCGCTTCGGGGGAGACGAGCAGGCGCGACGGCCGCGGCCAGTGACCGGGCCAGGCCGCGCCCGTGTCGGGCGCCATCGCCGGAATGCGGCAGACGGAGCGCTCGGGCACGTCGCTGGCGACCGGCGCGATCCGGTACAACCGTCTCTCGCCGACCCGGTTCGCGAGGATGTCCATGAGGTCGGAGACGTCCGCCTCGGGCTCGTCAACGAGCGTCGTTGAAGCCTGCTTCTGAAGGAGCGGCTCTGCGACCGTCGCGGCGAGGGTCATGATTTCGATGCCAAAACCCGGCTCGATCGTCTCGATCTTTTCGCAGAGGAGCCGGGTCAGGCGCTTGACGTCCCGCACCGGCTGGGCCGTGCCGACGCGGACGGCCTGGGCGCGGTTGTCGACGCGGTGGCAGACGAGATCGAGCCGGCGCACGCCGAGCCCGTTCGTCTCCAGCGCCTCGCAGAGCTGGACGACGAGCTTGCCGATATTGCGGGCGATGGTCTCGGCGGCGCCGATCGGTTCTGCAAAATTGCGTCGGACCTCGATCAGCTCCGCCGGGCGGATCGGCTCGATGGGCTCGCTGACACGGCCGAGCGCCTGATCCAGACGGCGGCCGAGCTCAGGTCCGAACCGCAGTGTGAGCGGCGCGCGCGGCTGCTCCAGGAGATCGGCGATGGTCTCGAAGCCGAGCACGCGCAGGCCGGCGACCACGTCAGGCGGCAAACGCAACGCGGCGAGCGGCAGCGGCGCGATAGCGGCCGAAACCGATCCCGGCGGGATGATCAACGTCGTCCGCGCGGCGAAGCGGGCGAGCGCATGGGCCGCGCCCCAGGTTTCGGCGATTGCGCCGCGCGCTGCCACGCCAGACGCGGCAAGCCGATCGACAAGCCCCGCGAGCATCGCGAGTTCGCCACCATGGAGGTGGTCGGCGCCGGTCGAGTCGATGACGATGCCGTCCGGCGGATCGGCGGCAACGACCGGCGCGTAGCGCAGCATCCACGCGGCGAGCCGATCCAAACCCTCGGCATCGCCAGCCGGATCGGCGTCTTGAATGACGAGGCCTGGGACCAGAGCCTGGGCCTTGGTCGCGGCCATCCCGACGCGCAGGCCCGCTGCTTGAGCCGCTGCGGACGCGGCCAGCACCACACGCCGTCTCCCGTCACGGCCGACTAGGACGAGCGGCGCCTCAGGCGGAGGCGACGCGTCGCCGGACTTCCTTCTGACCCGATCCGTGGACCAGGTGGGAAGGAAGAGCGAGACGACCCGTGTCATCGCAGGCCTCCAAGGTGAAATCTGCGCTTTCGCCCGCGCGGCAACGGACCAACTCGACCAGCCAGCGGGCCCGTCCGACGCCCGGCACGGGCAAGGGTGTCGATGGCAGCACCGATATTCGCCAGCGTGTGGTTGCGGCGGTCGGCTGGCCGAAGTCGGTCGCCTCGGTCTGGCGCCGCCACCGGCGCACCGCGATCCCGATCGTTCCCGATTGCTCAGCGGCGAGCTGGAGGCGCCGCGAGGCGGTCATCGACAGCCGCGCCACCTCGGCGACGACCGCGCCCAATCCCCCGTGCCGGAGGCCTTCTTCAAAGCAGGCCAGCACCGTCTTGTCGTCCCCGGCTTCGACATAGATGGCGCGGTCGGACGAGAGGCCAGCCTGGGCGAGCGCCGGGGCGAAAAGGTCGGGACGCGTCATGCACCAGAGCACCTTGCCCTTCGTGCGAGCGGCCACGCCGGCGGTAAACAATGCCGCAGCCGCGCCGTCAACGGCGCCGTTACCTCCGCCCGCCACCTCGTGCAGGGCGCCCAAAGCCAGACCGCCGGCGGGGAGTCGCGAATCCAGTTCGGCGATCCCGAAGGGGAGCACCGATTTTGCGCGCCTGTTTTTGCTTTCGATCTTTTGGATCTGGGCGCGCAAGGACTCTATGGCGGGCTCGGGCCGCACGTTTGACGTACACCTCCTGAAACAGACGGATCAGCATGTTCACTATCTGTTCTATCGTCGATGGTTCAGAGTCAAGGGTCGACTGTCGTAAATCCATCGGCGAACACCTGTCGAAAGCCTTGAAAGATTATCCCGAAAGTGGGATATAAGGCGATGGCTCGCGCGATGACGGCAGGTGAGAAGCCGCTCGATTGGGTGGGTTCATCCAAAAAGGACTTTCTCGGCTTTCCCGAGCCGGTGAAGGACGAGATGGGCAACGCGCTGGGGTTGGCGCAGTTCGGAGGCAAGCATCCGTCGGCCAAGCCCTGGAAAGGTCAGGGCGCAGGTGTCTTCGAGGTGGTCGAGGACCATTCGGGCAACACCTACCGGGCGGTCTACACGTTACGCTTCAAGGAGGTTGTCTACGTGCTGCACGCCTTCCAGAAGAAGTCGCCAAGGGGAATCAGGACGGCGCAGGTCGATGTCGATCTCGTCGAGCGGAGACTGAAGGCCGCGCAACAGGATTATGAGGCTCGTTATGATAGGCCGAGGCGCTGAGACGATGAAAGACGACGAAACGATCACGCGCGGCACCGGTAATGTCTTCGCTGATCTCGGTTATGCGGACGCCGGTGAACGACAGACCAAGCTGCGTCTGGCGCACGCCATCAACGACGTGATCGGCCGTCGACGACTTACGCAAGCGGCCACGGCCGAAAAGCTCAACGTCAGCCAGCCAAAGGTCTCAGCGCTGGCCAACTACAAGCTGGACGGCTTTTCGGTCGAACGGCTGATGACCTTCCTGACCGCGCTCGATCAGGACGTCGAGATCGTGATCAAAAAGAAGCCGCGTTCCCGTCCGGCTGGTCGAATCTCTGTGGTTGCAGCGTAGTTGTGCTGACACACGCACTTCGTGCTACGCAGTCAGTAAACTAGCGCAGCGTCATTTTTGAAAGTGGTGTTCGCTGCTGGCATTCGAGTGTTTCCGGAGAGTGGCTCCGTAATGTCAATGAACGGAGCGTATGGTGTGGGCTGATAACGAGACGACACGAGATTTTCTGAATTTCTCTGGCGTCGCCGATACAGTGGCGGAGATTATCGTACAGGCGCGCGGCCGACCGATATCGATCGGCGTATCCGGCGCCTGGGGCATTGGGAAATCCTCGCTAATAAAGCTTACGCAAGCGTCGTTGGCAGCGCGGCCCAACAAGGACGGTGACCGCGACTTCATCTTCGTGGAGTTCAACGCGTGGCTCTACCAGGGCTACGATGATGCCCGCGCAGCGCTGATGGACGTGATCGCCACCAAGCTGCAAGATGAAGCGGCCAAGCGCGAGACCGCGATCGACAAGGTCGCAAGCATTATGAAGCGCGTCCGCTGGCTGCGCGGCGCTAGGCTCGTCGCGGGCGATGCCGCAGCGCTGGCGCTTGGCTTGCCACCGGTCGGGCTGCTCGGCGGCGTCTGGGGACTAGGCAAGCGAGCGCTCGATGGCGTGGACGCTGAGGAGTTGGACGAAGCGCAGAAGAAGGTGGGTGATGCCGCCGCCGCCGCCGGTGGTCTGCTCGCCGCTAGAGCCGAGACCTCGCCGCCGAAGGAAATTCAAGCGCTGCGCGACAGCTTTGAGGAGGCGCTGGAGGAGTTAGGCGTCACATTGGTTGTGCTTATTGACGACCTCGATCGCTGCTTGCCACCGACGACGATCTCCACCCTGGAAGCGATCCGCCTTTTCCTGTTTCTGAAGCACACGGCATTCGTAATCGCCGCCGACAATGAGATGATCAAGCACGCCGTGCGCAAGCATTTCGAGGGCGTCAACGACGACCTTCTCGTGACCAACTATTTCGACAAGCTCATCCAGGTGCCGATCCGTGTGCCCGGCCTAGGCACTCAGGAAGTGCGCGCTTACATGATGCTGCTGTTCATTGAGAACAGCGACCTTGCCGAAGACGTGACGGAGAAAATCCGTGTCGGCGTCTGTCAGCAGCTGCGACAGACTTGGCAGGGTAAGCGCGTCGACCGCGCGTTCGTTCAATCGCTTCACACAGCATTTCCTGACGAACTGGTAGGCAAGCTCGACACTGCGGATCGCCTCGCGCCGTTGATGACCTCAGCCTCCGGCATCTCCGGCAATCCGCGCTTGATCAAGCGCTTTCTCAACGCGCTTGCCATCCGAATGACGATTTCGCGGGCGCAGGGCGTAGGCGTGGACGAAGCTGTACTGGCGAAGCTGCTGCTGTTCGAGCGCCTCGGCAATCCGAAAGCCTACTCCGAGCTGATCGCCGCCGCGAGCGCGAGCGACACCGGCAAGCCTGCGTTTCTCGCTGACTGGGAAGCCAAGGCGACAGCCGGTGCCGAACTTGAGCTCCTACCGCCTTGGGATGACCCGTTCGTCGTGGAATGGCTGACCCTTCCGCCGGCCCTGGCCGACTTGGACCTGCGGGGTGCATTGTACGTTAGCCGCGAGCACGCACCGCTGATCACCCCCGGCGATCGTCTGTCGTCGGACGCCGCCGACCTGCTGTCGGCCTTGCTCGAGCACCCCGACATGGCCGCCTCATTGAAGGCGCGATTGGTCAAGGTAGCGAGGGCTGAGACAACCGTCATGATGGATCGCCTCCTCGATCGAGCGCGTCAGGAACAGGCATGGGGCGTTCCGCCAATCCTGGAGGCTTGTCTCGCCATGTCGGACGCAGACCCGACCCAGGGGGCCCGTCTGGCCGCCTTCCTGCGCGAGCGGCCGAGCGCCCAAATCGAGCCGAACATCGTGCCGAAGATTGGAGACCAATCTTGGGCTCCAGGCTTGTTCCGGGCTTGGGAGAGCGGCGATGTGAGCAAGCCGGTGAAGGCAGCCATCAAGAAGCGGAGGGATAATGGGAACGTCGCAGTCCAGTAAAGGTCCGGGGGCGGGCGTTTCGATGGTGCCGTCTTGGGTAGACGATCCACCGCCCGAGGCACCGACGGCCGACGAACCGGCGGCTGACGACGGGTCGCCAGCGCCCGCCGCTGTCCCGCAGCCGGCACCGTTGGCGCCAGATCGTCGCTGGATGGGAGTCAGTCGAAGCCTCGGCGACTACGCGAGCACTGGCGACACACGGGCGATGCGGCGCGGTTTCGGGCACTACGTGCGCAGCGGCTACGGCGGTGCTGGGACGGCCGCGCGCCGAATGAGAGGAACAGCGGCGACCGCCAGCGCGCTTGGCGGCGCCTTGGCGGGACTAGCCGCCGGCAAGCCTGCAGCACCGGGGAGTTCGCTCGATCCTGCTCTGCTAGCCGGCCGTTCAGCCGATGAGATTATGGATGCCGTAGTTGAGGCGGTCAGACCGGTGGATGGCACGCAAGACGCCGAGGCCGCACGCGCGGCGATCCGGGATGCCCTGTCTGAGCTGCTTACCCGCTTTCCGGACGCGGATCTTCTCAACCTCACGCCCGAACAGCGGGAAATGGCGATCGAGCGCTTTACAGCGCACGATGTCTTTCGCCGTTTCGACCTCGATGTCGGCCAGACCATTCGAGAGAAGGCACCCAGTGCCACCACGGCACTTTCTCGGCTGAAGCAAGCTCGGGACTACGTCAAGGAAACCGTCGCTGCGGCCTTTCGTAGACTGCGGGAGGCCGGCCGCGTCCTGACCGCGGGTCGTATCAGCGAGGTGGTTCGAGCCGCGCTCCGCGAGACTTTTGATGTGTTCGAAGGATATGCGGAATGAGGCTGGTCTGCGCGCCGGAGGACTTTCCGTTCCAAGAGAATGGAGCGCTGAACGTCGTCCTATACGGCCGACCCGGCTTGGTGGAGGACGGTCGCTCGGCCCGGGCCAGCGCTGGTCAAGCCGCGAGAACGGACTTTCTGCGTGCGCGGCTCGAAGCCGCACCCCGCGCGTGGGATCTGCTGTCGTTGGCACTTGCCATTGTGGCCGCCGATCTGGCCGTCTGGCGTTCGCAAAGCGCCGACGGATGGACGCGCGAGATCGAGCTGACGGTGGCCGTCGCCGACGCGGCGTTCTGGAACAGCCAGGCCACAGCCTTAGAGACCGCCCTCAAGTTCCTGTCGACTGACCGCTGGCGGCTGACATTCATTGACGGTGGCATGCAGCCGGCACCGCCGCGAGACCCAATTCGCCCGGACCAGGATGGCGTGGTGCTACTGTCTGGCGGACTCGACAGCCTGATCGGCGCAATCGATCTCGCTAGCTCCGGCCTCAACCCGCTCGCGGTCAGCAACATCGTTCGCGGCGACGGCGACAACCAAGCCGGTTTCGCCGCGGCGATTGGGGGCGGGCTAAGTCATGTCGCGCTCAATCACAATGCGACGCCGCCTTGGACGAAAGAGGCTTCGCAACGCGCGAGGTCGTTGATCTTCATCGCGTTTGGCGTGCTGGCTGGGACGTCGCTTGCCGCCTACCATGATGGTGGCGAAGTGCCGTTCTACGTCTGTGAAAACGGATTCATTGCGATCAATCCGCCTCTGACCGGCTCACGATTGGGAAGTCTCAGCACACGCACGGCCCATCCCGAGTTCCTGAACCGAATCCAAGACGTGTTGGACGCGGCGGGACTGCGCATCCGGATTAAGAATCCCTACGAGCACAGCACCAAAGGTGAGATGCTGAAGGGCTGCGCCGACCAGACGTTGCTGAAGGCGCTCGCGGTGCAATCGGTGAGCTGCGGCCGTTATCGCGTCTTCAACTACAAGCATTGCGGTCGATGTATGCCGTGCCAGATTCGGAGGGCCGCCTTCCATGCTTGGGGCGAACCGGACACCACCTTCTACAAGTTCGCCCCGCTCGGTCGTAACGATGGGGATCACTCGAATTTTGACGACGTCCGATCCGTGGCGATGGCGATCGCTGAGGCTCGGTCAGACGGGTTCGACGCCTGGTTAGGGTCCGCACTGGCCTACCCACGAATGGGCGATCTGGCGCCGATAAGGGCCTTGGTTGAGCGTGGTCTTGAAGAGTTGGCGACGCTGCACAAACACTACGGCGTCAAGTGATCGACTTCCATTGCCACCTCGATCTTTACCCGGATCCTCATGCCGTTGCGCGTGCCTGCGCGGAGAAGGGACTCTACGTCCTGTCCGTCACTACCACGCCGTCAGCTTGGTCCGGCACCTCGGCTCTGACGAGGGGCGCATCGCGCATACGAACGGCGCTAGGCATTCATCCCCAGCTGGCGCATCAACGTAAGGGAGAGATGGCGATCTTCGAGCGTCTCATTCCGGAGACACGCTACGTCGGTGAAATCGGGCTCGACGGCACGCCCGAGTTCAAGAGGCACTGGGAAGACCAAATGCTGGTTTACGGCCGCGCGCTAGATATGTGCAGAGCTGCGGGGGGACGTGTGCTGTCGATACATAGCCGGCGCGCGGTTACCCCGGTCTTGGACGAACTGCAAGCTCGACCTGGGGTCGGCACGCCGATCCTGCATTGGTTTTCCGGCAGCAACCGCGAGCTCGCCCGCGCAATCGAGGTTGGGTGCTGGTTCAGCGTCGGACCCGCAATGTTGCGTGGAGACAAAGGCAGAGAGCTGACGAAGCGAATGCCGAAAGATCGGCTGCTGCCCGAGTCTGATGGCCCGTTTGCGCAAATCGACGGGCGCGCAGCTTGGCCCTGGGAGGCTGGAAACGTGATCAGCGAACTCGAGAAGCTGTGGGCTCAGCCTGCGGCCGAAGTCGAGTTGCAGCTTATGGAAAATTTGTCGCGTGTTGGGCGGCTCGCCGGACCTGCGTCGGCAACTTGAGATAGCATAGCCGCTGATTGGCTTGCTGCCGTTGACGGGCATTCCCGTCAACGAACCGACCGCCGCTCGCTTTAGGCTGCCAGACGTTGGGCTTCGCCTTCCGGCTCCACGGCCGCCTCGGCCAGGAAGCTTGCCAGCGCTGCCTTGCGGGAGTCACGATCGAGCGCATAGGCGGTCTGTTTGAACTCGATGCCGTCGAGTAGTCCCTGGATATACCCAGAGATAGTGTCCGCGGCCATAATCAGCGCCGTGTCGAGCGAATGAATGTACTTGCTCGTAACCGAGCCCTTGGCATGGCCAACTAGCGCCGCGATCGTAATTTCGGTGAACCCGAGATCGTTCGCGATACTTGCGAAGCTGTGACGGAGGACATGCGGCGTCACGTCCGATAGCGGAGAATTGGCGAAGATCTGTTCCCAATGGTTGGCGAAACCGCCGAACGCACCATCATCCGCTCGCGGGCCTGGAAACACGTATGTGCCGGTGCGATGCTTCCTCCTCTCCTCCAGATATTCGATCACGGGCAGACCGATCGGACGGATCGAGGCGCCTTCCTTGCTCTCGACTAGGCGCAGGCAACTGGAATCCGTATCGGCCTCCGTCCACATCAGCCTTATCATCTCGCTGCGGCGGCAGCCGGTCAGGGCGATCTGGCGGATGATGTCCACGGTCATCGCATATTTCTCATTTACGGCAGCTGTCCTGAGCATCTGGCCGAGGATGCGGTATTCCGCCTCGGTGAGCCGACGGTCGCGCACTCTGTCCTTCGGCTTGCGGAGGCCGTGGGCGGGGTTGTGTTCAATGATGCCAGCCTCGATGGCGTAAGTGAGGATGCCGCCGAGCAGCCCGACCGTTCTGGTCGCTGTTCCAGCTCCGCCGCGCACGATGGCCCTGCCGCGCAGCTTCTTTGTTTTGACGGAAGCGCGCGTCTTCCCGGCCATGATGTCCTTCATGACCTTGTTGATGTCGGCCTTGGTGAGATCCTTCACCCTGCGCGTGCCGATCAGCGGGATGATGTGCCGATGGATGCGACCGGTGTCGGTGCTGGCGGTCGTTGGCTTTTTTGGCCGCCCGCCCTTCCCGAGAATGAGGCCGGCCTCAAGATCGGCGATATAGAGGGTACACAGTTCCTTGACGGTGATGGCCTTGTGATCGAGCTGCCGTTCTTCGGCGGGATTGTCACCCTGGGCGACCTTTCCAAACTGGACCTTCGCCTCCTGACGGGCAGTTTCGGGCGTCCAGACGCCGTGGAGGCCGATCGTGTAGCGGCGTGAGCGGCCGCTCGCACGATACTGGATGACGTAACTCCGCTTGCCGGACGTGAAGACGCGGAGACCGAAACCCGGTAGTTCGTCATCCCAGAGGACGTAATCCTTCTTCCGGGCCTCGGCGGCATCGACGACCCGCTTGGTGATCTTAGCCATCACGTTCTCTCCGCTTGACGCCGACCTCTCGCGTAAGCACCACGTAAGCACGCGGGCGGAAATCGCAGCGTAATTTCGGATAGGAACGTGATGCCCCTTTCTCGGGAAGTCCAGTGTTTTCAGCTAGATAGCGTGCCATAGCGTGCCCTATCGCGTTATTCGGATGGACAGTCTAAATTGCTCCGAAGGCAGAGGTCACAGGTTCGAATCCTGTCGGGTCCGCCAGTCTTTTCAGAGACTTAGCAAAATTCGCTCCCTCATCTGCGGTGTTTTTGGCACAGTTCCGGTGCACTGAGTCGCTTATCGCCGACGGCAATCAAATGAACGCGCAGTCGTTCAGCCGCATGGGGGCGATCGAGATTCCTTAGCATCCGGGAGCAGATACAGAGGTTGGACGAGTGTCCGGCTGTGAAAGTTGCTATAATGTTCTCTTTCAAATGAGTCGGACGACCTTGATGACTGCCGATGAAAGTGAGCCTGTGCATCTGGTGGAAGACGTAGAGACCGGCGACCGGTTCCTCGTCTATGGAGCCGATAAGGGACTGCAACTCGACATCCGCTATGAGGGTGAGACTCTTTGGATGTCACAGGCGCAAATCGGCCAACTCTTTGGCCGTGATGTCTCGACGGTGTCGCGACATATCGCCAACGTGTTCGAGGAAGGCGAACTGGACGAATCGACTTCTTTGCAAAAAGTGCAAACAACCACAGGTCGGCCAGCGACTGTCTATAATCTCGATGTTGTGATCTCCGTTGGCTACCGCGTATCCTCGACGCAGGCGACCATGTTTCGCCGATGGGCGACGGGGGTGCTGGTCCAATTCGCGAGGAAAGGCTTCGTGGTGGACGCCCCTCGCCTCAAGCAGCCTGAAAATATCGACCGGGTAGCTGAGCTACGCGAGATAATCCGTGATATTCGCTCCGACGAAGCGAATGTGTACCGTGAGTTGCGCAGAATTTGCGCCATGTGCCAGGACTATAATGGCACTACCGAAGCCGCGCGTGAGTTCTACCAGCGGACGCAAGCCAAGCTGGTCTATGCGGTTACATCCCAAACGCCAGCGGAAATTGTCGCCCTCAGAGCAAACCATGAATCCGAGAACATGGGTTTGCATACTTGGCAAAACGACCACATCAGAAAAGCTGATGTTACCGTCTCAAAGAACTACCTTGCCGAGGCGGAGATCAGGGAGCTGAATCGCCTTACCACAATCCTGCTCGACATATTCGAGGACCAACTCGATATGGGCAGGCTTGTGGTGATGCAGGATGCCCAAACCCTTCTGGACCAGCAGTTGCGCCAGCTTGGGCGAGCCGTCTTGCGATCCGGCGGCTCCATGAAAGCCTCCGACGCAAAGCGCCTTGCTGAAGCGCAATATGAGGAATTCGATCGGCGGCGAAAACTTGAGCGTCAACAGGAAGCTGACGAACGCATCGCAGCCTTGGCGAAAGAAGCGAAAAAGCTTCCGAAGACGCCGCGCCGGTAGAAGATGAAAGGTGGCAGAGGCCTATGATGCCTCCACCACCGCCTCCCACAGCGCCTCCGCCGTGGCGCTTTGCCTTGCGATGGGGCGGAAGAGGCGGATTTGCAGGGGGATGTGGAGGGTTTCGTCGCCGGCCTCCACGAGATGGCCGGTTTCCAGATCGTGTTCCGCGAGCGTGCGGGGCAGCCAGGCGACGCCTTCGCCGGCGCGCGCCATCGACAGCAGGGTGGCGGCGAGGTGGGAGATGAAGGCCGGCTCCGGCCAGGCGTCGCCCCCTGACGGGCGGTTCGCCGCGACGATGCGGCCGAGGCCGGATTCCGGGCTGTAGGCCAGCCGCCGCGCGGGCGCGCCCGGCTTGCCGGTCAGCGGCCAGAGCGGGCGGCCCTCACCGTCGGGGGCGCTGAGCGGCAGCAGAACATCCGTCGCCACGACGGCGCTGGCGAACCGCTCCGGGTCCAGCCGGCAGGGTGCGCTCTCGTGATGGTGGCATAGCAGGAACTGCGCCTCTCCGCGCAGCATCACCTGCTCGCAGGCCTGCATGCTGTCGGAGATGAGGTTGAGCGCGCCGGATGACGCCGCCTGGCCCTGTTCCCTGATCCATCGGGGGAAGAAGGTGAAGGAGAGGGCGTGCGTCGCGGCGAAGGAGAGGGCGGCGCTCTCCCGGCCGGCGACGTCCAGCGTCTCCCGGCGGAGCTGGTGGAGGTCCCGCGCCAGCGCCTCCGCGCGCGGCCGGAAATGTTCGCCGGCCGGGGTCAGCGAGACGCCGCGCGGCGTGCGGAGGAACAGCGGCGCGCCGATCCAATCCTCCAGCGCGCGGATCCTGCGGCTGAAGGCCGGCTGCGTGACGTTCCGCGCCTCCGCCGCGCGGGAGAAGTTCCCGGTCCGCGCCAGCGCGGCGAAATCCTCAAGCCAGGTCAGTTCCATCCGCCCCGGTTTCCTCCGTTCCCGTTTCCTCTGCGATGCCCGATGCGCATGGCGGGTTCCGCAATCGGCATTGGCCCTTCAGGTCAGCCGGCAATACCCTCCGGCCGATCATTTGAGCCGGAGCATAGACCAGATGCGCATCGTCGAAGTCCTCGAAGTCACCAAGCCCATCGCATCGCCCATCCGCAACGCCTATATCGATTTCTCGCGTATGACGGCGAGCCTCGTCGCGATCGTGACCGACGTGGTGCGCGACGGGCGGCGGGTCGTCGGCTACGGCTTCAACTCCAACGGCCGCTACGGGCAGGGCGGGCTGATCCGCGAGCGGTTCCGCGACCGCATCCTGGAGGCCGCGCCCGAGACGCTGCTGGACGATGAGGGGACGAACCTGGACCCGGCCCGGATCTGGGCCGCGATGATGGCGAACGAGAAGCCGGGCGGACATGGCGAACGGTCCGTTGCGGTCGGCACGCTGGACATGGCGGTCTGGGACGCGACCGCCAAGATCGCCGGAAAGCCGCTCTTCCGGCTGCTGGCCGAACGGCACGGGCGGGAGGCCGACCCGCGGGTCTTCGTTTATGCCGCCGGCGGCTACTACTATCCCGGCAAGGACGATGCGGCGCTCAGGGCGGAGATGCGCGGCTATCTCGACCGCGGCTACAACGTCGTGAAGATGAAGATCGGCGGCGCGCCGATCGAGGAGGATCGCCGGAGGATCGAGGCGGTGCTGGAGGAGATCGGCAGCCAGGCGCGGCTGGCGGTGGACGCCAACGGCCGGTTTGGGCTGGAAAGGGCGATCGCCTACGCCAAGATGCTCCGCGACTATCCGCTCTTCTGGTACGAGGAGGCGGGCGATCCGCTGGACTACGCGCTCCAGGCCGCCCTGTCGGAATTCTATCCGGGGCCGATGGCGACGGGGGAGAACCTCTTCTCCCACCAGGATGCGCGCAACCTGCTGCGCTATGGCGGGATGCGGCCGGACCGGGACTGGCTCCAGTTCGACTGCGCCCTGTCCTACGGGCTGGTGGAATATCTCCGCACGCTCGACGTGCTGGCGCAGTTCGGCTGGTCGCCCGAGCGCTGCATTCCCCATGGCGGCCACCAGATGTCGCTCAACATCGCCGCCGGGCTGGGGCTGGGCGGCAATGAGAGCTACCCGGACCTGTTCCAGCCCTATGGCGGCTTCCCCGACGGTGTCCGGGTGGAGGACGGCCATATCGTGATGCCGGATCTCCCCGGCATCGGCTTCGAGGGCAAGAGCGACCTGATCGCCGAAATGCGCAAGCTCGCGGAGTAGAGGCACCGGAGAGGATGAAGCTGGGAACCGCTATATCGCTGTATTTGCGATGGAATCTTGATCCTGCATCATGCGGTTTGCTGTTTCGATCAGGTCGCCGAGCGGGCAAGAATGGGCGTCCGGGGTTTCCTCAAGCATGTAGAAATTCATGGGCTGTGGAGCGTCCACTACCATGAGGCCGTGAATCCGAGGCTGTTCTGGTAGCCCCAGACGCTTCCAAAGTCTCTGAGCATTTTCGCGAAGATATTGAACGCGCCGGATGTGCCGGAGCAGCTTGTCCGGCTTTTCACGGCCTTTTGAATCTTGCCGCATTTTTCCCGCATAGTCCGTCATTCGAGCTGCCACTTCGGCTTCAGTGCGACAGAGCTTCAGGTTCTTTGCTTCTATAACAAAAACGTCGGTACGTGTCGGAGCAATCGCAAAGACATCAACGTCGCCTAAATCTCCCTCCACGGCATCTTCAAGAAGAGCGGTGACTTTCTGACGGGGTCTTGCGACAAATCCCACATTATTGAGAACGCTGGCGACCTTGTCCTCAAATTCGGCGCCAATTTCTTTGGCCCGCTGCCCCGCGTAAGCGCTCGCTTCTTTCGAATCCCAGAAGACGTCATTATGCACGGTCGCGTAGTGCATGCCGCCCACTTGGTACACCGTGGCGTCACTCACGAAGGCCGGAGATACGACGAGCATTGGATCGGGGTCGCTTGTGATGGCGAGTAGCGGGCGATTGATGAGGGAATACCTGCGATCAAATCGCCAAAGCTCCAGATCGCGGTTGCTGTATTCTTCGGGACGAGCCTTCCAGTCATCCCGTCTCGGCAAGGTCAGGCGCTCCAGCAGCAGCGAGATATTACAGTCGGGAAATTGTTCGTTCGCCGTCACCGACGATGCCAACTCGGACCGCCGCATGACCAGGATGCCTTTACCTAAGGACTCGCAAAGCTGAATCAGGGCTAGTTGAAGATCGACAAACGCTTCGGGAGAGCAATTGAACTCAGCGGAAACGGCATTTTTGAATTCGGCGCTCCAAGGAAGGTCTTCCGGCTGCTTCTCATCCGGTTCAAAGCGCGTGAGGTAGTCGTTGGATGCTTCATTGAGTGCTTTGGTGTGCGCCCGCTGACTCGAAGGTACGAAAGTCTTCTCGAACACCGATCGGTCGCTGAGCAAGTCGCCTGCTGGGCTGATCTTGAGATGGGGCTTAACGAGGCCTCCGCGTATTGTCGCATATAGCTGGCCGTTCCCGAAGATCAGAAGCGCACGCGCGAACATTTCGTCGAGGTCTTCGTGCGCGGGCTTCGCGCCACCTTCCGCCGTCGCCTCGCAAGCGCCAATCTCGCATATTGTTTTCGCTGCGCGTTGAACGGCGTTGAACTCAGAAATGCGCTGCAAAGCGTCGGCGTCAATTTCGCTGCCATGTATGGACCGCATCGCGCGGATAGTCCGCTTCCATAGGTCGTGTTCCAGCCGGGCGGACACATAACGAGTGGCCGCAAGTTTCAGAAGCGCTTCGCGATTGAACAGACGAATTTGGTCGATCAGCTCAGTGAGAATGAAGTCGTAGTAAGCGGTCAGAAAGTCGCGGCACTGTTCTTCGTCATTAAGCTCGCGCCCCTTCGTCCGGTCCCAAAACCTCCATACAGTGCCACAACGAACCAAAGACGCAGCCGATTTTGGGATGCGTCTGAATTGAGGGAAGATGCCTAGCGCCGCCAGGCGGTCCAGTGGATATTTCACTTTCTGCGCATGAAGATATCGCCAATCGGTGGACGGAATGGCGATTCTAATTTGGGCTTCGATGTCTTCCACACTCAGATTGCCACCGCTTGCAGCGGCAATTTGCATTACAACAGCAGTCGCAAGCGCAAGCTCGGCGTGATTCTCGGCTCGCTTGAGGAAGTAAAGCCAGCCTTGGTTGATTTGGACCTCGCGGACCCCATCGGGCGCTTGCGTCAAGACAATGTGGTCCAGCGGTGCACCTGTCGGTTCCTCATCCCCGAATTCAGGCTCACCGACCCCGGACAATACGACCCGAACTTCGCAGGAAGCGGGAGCAAGCTCTGCTCCGAAAGCGGAAATCAGTCCCGCAGCCGAAGCTCCGAGCCATTGCAGGACGGAGTTCCAAATCTGGTACTGCCATTTGCGAACCGCTCGGCTTTCGCTTGCCGCGACGGCTTCAACCCACCATGTCCGGTCTTGGAGGGTGATCACGCCAGCAAGGCGGCCCTCGGCGATGGCGCGAAAACTACCATAGATCGGTTTTAGTGGCGCATGCTGACCCCACTCAGAGCGCTGAACGACCTCAAAGGTGCCATCGGGCCGTGGGACAGAACGGACGTCACGGTTCTCTTCCCCTTCTGCGCGGACCTTTAGAAGATCGTCTAGCGGCAAATAGAGGAATGCAGGTGGGTCGGCGTCCCAATGCTCGGGAACGAAGTTGCCCCCAGTGGTGCGCCAATTGCCGAACAGATTGATCGACCCGTTCATGCTCTGAACCTGATACCCCGCCTGTTCGAGGATGATCAACTGATCGCATATTCTCCTGAGATCACGCAGCTTCCCGTCTTCGCATGCACCCATGGTCGCTGCATCGGCAAATGATACAGGAATGAACTGCCAGGTAGATGGCGCTATATTCTCGTCGATTTGGGGGTTTACCGCGATCGTGCCGCCCCAACCTGAAAGCAGGATAACCGTAAGACTTTCCCGGTTATCCGGCTGCGATGCGAGAAATGTCCAAAAACGGGTCACCTCATCAACAATCGCGGCGTCAGTTCCGGGCTTGAGCGCGGCCCTCCCGCCAAATCCGCCCATCGCAAACTGGACGAGATCAGGGAGCACCTGCACGACATGGAGATAGCGGCCCGGCGCAATACCAATGACGGTTGCGCGCAGGTTGTGCCTATCAAGCGGACCGAGCCGAAGTTCTGATCCGGGAAAGAACCCAGTTGAAACGGCAAAGCCTTCTTGGACCTCGGCCATGTATGAAGTGAGGGCATCGCCAACACCACCCCGATTTGCCGTATCGAGTAGCGTCGCTCGGACGGCCAGCGACATTGTACCTGGACTGGCGACGATAATTCCGCCATCCACTTCAAGCAGTGGAAAATAGTCGAGAGCACTGCCGCCTGGCGGTGATCTGTGTACTTCGGCATACTGGTCGGGCTGCAAAATATATGGTTGCAAATCCGCCAGCGATATTCCTAGCGTCTCCAGTTCGGAGACGGTGAAACGAACGCGACGAGCAAGCCGTTGCAAGACCTCGTCTGACGGGGGAGCGATGACGCCCTTGGGTTCGCCAGCGCTGAGCGAACGACGATGCAGTCCACTTCGGACTACCAGCGCGGTGCTTAGCCGGAGTAGAGCGTATGCTGTGTTGAGCGCAGCAGATTTGAGCGGGTCTTCGGGAAGCCCCTCGAAAGCGCGCACTACGGTTTCAGTGTATTGGGCGGCACCTTCCCAATGCCCTTCGAATATTAGAGCGTCGCCTCTCTGAGTCGGGACGGACTCTACGAAGAAGCCTTCGATGCCGTCTTCCATCAAAGTGACGCCAGCCGCGCTCATCCCTCCATTCAACATTTGTGAGAGGTCTTTGCGCTTCACCTTTTTCCGCCCATCAGCTTGTGCGATCACAAGCCGTTGCAGCCAGTCCAACCGGATCACATGGGCATGGTAGCGCAGATCGGTTTGAAGCCCTGCAACGACGGCGGTAGCCTGAGATCTCTTCCAGGTGCGTATCAAATCAAGCTGGCCGGATGCACTCCCCGCAGAGGCAAGCGGCGTGTCGGGAAGCGCCATCCGCGATAACAGGTCGGCCAGTTCCGGCGGTATATCTTCTTCGTTGTTCATACTCATTGCTTTCAATTCTTAGTATTGTACGGCAGTGCCGCACTGCTTGACGAAGAAAATGACTTAGAAAAAATCGTTAGCCCCTATCCCCCAGCTTGGATGTGAGGCGCCATCGCGCACCAACAATGCCGTACCGACTGATCTTCCGGTTGTTCCTAGAAGGCGACGGCACGGGCGGGCCGATGGGCGTGAAGGCTGTCGCCGCCTGGCTCAATGCCACGGCCACCGCACCCGCCGTGGCGTTCGCTGGGGCATCGGGCCGCTGCATAAGCACGTCGCCAACACGATCTATAAGGGCGAGTATCGGTTCAACCGCAAAATCTGGAAAACCAAGGCGGACAAGCTGGAGACCGAGCAAATCCTCGTCCTGGTCGATCCGATCACCGGCCTTGCGACCTGTGCTAACTGCGGTCCCGCCTCGAATCCAACGATTCCTTGCGGACTCCTTAAGAAACGGGCATTTTAGCTTTATCGTTTGAAGTCATTCGCGGGTTTCGGATTCCAGGGTGAGTCTAAGGGCATGGGCGATCGTAATCTGATCGATGATATCGTTGTCGACGTGATCGACACCGGTTCGTTCGCCGCGCCGGAGGCTATGCCGCATCCGGGGCCGGCGCCGGAGGCGGAACCGTTCGTCTCGCCGGAGATATGGTCGCTGTCGCTGGAGGACCTGCTGCCCGACGAGGGGCGGGAGGTCGTCCTGTCGCCGCCCGAGAACGCTTCCATCGAAGTCGCCTCCAGCGCGCCCGTGCTGGGCACCGGCGTGGCCGACGCCCATGTCACGGCGAGCGGAATCGATGTCGAGGGCTTCCATTTCGTGCGCTTCGAGAGCGGGATGACGCTCTATTACGAAGGCGACCTGACGGTCACGCCGATCTGACCAGGCGTCTCCCGATATCCTTCCCGACCGATAGTCCGCCTTTCGACGCAGCGGCCGTCATTTGGCGTCCGTTAACCTTGTCGCGGCATCATGGCGTCATGTCCGGAAGAGGAAACCGATGCAGGATCTGATCGACCAGGCGACCGCGTGGGTCGCCGCAGCCTGGGGGAGCGCCGTCGCCTTCGCCGACGGCCTGATCGACGATCTGGCGGCCTCCGGCGCGGCGGACGCGGCCGGGGCGGCGGTGGCGCAGGCCTGGAACTGGTGGGCGACCCTGTTTGACGTCTATGCCTGGACCGGTATCGGCGCGTTCCTGACGCCGTTCCTGCTCCTGATCATCGTCGGAATGTTCTGGGCGATCACCCGCCTGCATCTGCAAGGGTGAGGGCCGAGGGAGATTGGGGGCGTGGCGGCTGCCGCATTCACGGTCCATTAAGGTAAATTTGAGAGAACCCGCCGGGTCCCTCGGGTCAGAGAGTCAGCATGCTAGGTCGGAACGAAGAAGAAGAATGGTCGCTCCAGCCCGGTGAGTTGGAAGCCAGCCGCATCGACCCGCTGCTCGCCGCGCTGGTCACGCTGACCAAGCATTTCGACCGCCCGATGTCGCGCGACGCGCTGGTCTCCGGCCTGCCGCTCACCGGCGGCAACCTTTCGCCCTCCCTGTTCGTCCGCGCAGCCGCCCGCGCGGGGTTGAGCGCCCAGCTCGTCAAGCGCCCGCTGGACCAGATCACGCCGCTGGTGCTGCCCGCGATCCTACTGCTGAAGGGCCACCGGGCCTGCGTCCTGACCGCCCTGCCGAAGAAGGGCGAGGCAGAGATCGTCCTGACCGAATCGGGCGAAGGGCGCAGCCGGATATCCCTGCCGGAACTGGCGGCCGACTATACCGGCTTCGCGCTTTTCGTCCGGCCGGAATACCGCTTCGACGGGCGCACCGACGGCGAGGATCTGCCGCGCCCGAAATCCTGGTTCTGGGGCACGCTCGCCCGGCTCTGGCCGTCCTATCTGGAGGTCATCGTGGCGGCGGCCGCCGTCAACATGCTGGCGCTGGCTTCCCCGCTCTTCGTCATGAACGTCTATGACCGCGTGCTGCCCAACCAGGCCTTCTCCACCCTCTGGGTGCTGGCGTCGGGCATGGGCATCGCGCTCCTCTTTGATTTCCTGCTGCGCAGCCTGCGCAGCGCGCTGATCGACACCGCCGGCCGGAGGGCCGACGTGCTGCTCGCGGGCCGGTTGTTCGAACAAGTGCTGAACATCCAGATGAAGGCGCGGCCCGCTTCCACCGGGGCCTTCGCCAACCATCTGCGCGAATTCGAAACGGTGCGCGACTTCTTCACCTCCGCGACGCTGGTGACCCTCACCGACCTCCTGTTCATCGGCCTGTTCATCTTCGTGATCTTCATGATCGCCGGCCCGCTGGCCTGGGTGCCGACGATCGCCGTCATCGTCGCGCTTACGGGCGGGCTGCTGATCCAGTTCCCGCTCAACAGCGCGGTCCGCAAGACCCAGCACGAGGCGGCGCAGAAACATGCGATCCTGATCGAGACGGTGAGTTCGCTGGACACGATCAAGAGCGTCGGCGCCGAAGGCCGCATGCAGCGGGCGTGGGAATCCTTCGTCGGCGCGACCTCCCGCACCAGCCAGAAATCGCGCTTCTATTCCACGCTGGGCAGCAACTTCACCACCATGACCCAGCAGTTCGTCACGGTGGCGACGGTGATCCTGGGCGTCTATCTGGTCAGCGAGGGGCTGATGACGATGGGCGCGATCGTGGCCGCCGTGATGCTGGGCGGCCGCGCCGTCGCGCCCTTGGGCGGCGTCGCCAACACGCTGTCGCGCTATCACCAGTCGGTGGTGGCGCTGGGCACGCTGAACCGGCTGATGGAGATGCCGGTCGAACGGCCGAGCGACCGCCGGTTCGTCAGCCGGCCGATCCAGGAAGGCGGGTTCGAATTCCAGAATGTCAACTTCGCCTACCCCGACGCCGGCGTCCCGGCGCTGGACCAGGTGTCGTTCAAGGTCAAGCCCGGGGAGCGGGTCGGCATCATCGGCCGCGTCGGGTCCGGCAAGACCACGATCGGGCGGCTGCTGATAAACCTCTACGAACCGACCGGCGGCGCGGTGCTGATGGACGGGATCGATTTGCGCCAGTACCACCCGTCGGACATCCGGCGGGGCGTCGGCTTCGTGATGCAGGATGTGACGCTGTTCTTCGGCTCGGTCCGGGACAATATCGCGCTGGGCGCGCCCCAGGCCGACGATTCGATGATCCTGCGGGCGGCGCGGCTGGCCGGGGTCGACGATTTCGTCGGCAGCCATCCGCAGGGCTACAACCTTCAGGTCGGGGAGCGCGGCCAGTATCTTTCCGGCGGCCAGCGCCAGTCGATCGCGCTGGCCCGCGCGCTGCTGACGGACCCGCAGATCCTGATGCTGGACGAGCCGACCAGCGCCATGGACAATTCGTCGGAGCAGAATTTCATCAACCGGCTGTCCGGGGTGCTGGACGGGCGGACGCTGCTTCTGACCACCCACCGGATGAGCATGCTGCGCGTCATCGACCGGCTGATCGTGCTGGATCGCGGCAAGATCGTCGCCGATGGCCCGCGCGACCAGGTGCTGCAGGCGCTGCGCGGCAACCCCGTCCCGCGCCGCCAGACGACGGCCGCCGACGAGGCCGGCGAGGGCGAGGCCGTTCCCGATCCGAAACGTGAGCTGGCGTCATGAGCATCGCCAAGAAGTGGGGCGATTTCGACTTCGCCACGGAAGTCCAGGCGGCGGTCCATCAGGGTCCCCGGCTCAGCCTCCGCATCTTCCTGTTCACCATCGTCGCCATGCTGGCGGCCGCGATCTTCTGGGCCGACCGGGCGATGGTCGACGAGGTGACGCGCGGCGAGGGCAAGGTGATCCCGTCCAGCGAGATCCAGGTCGTGCAGTCCCTGGAGGGCGGCATCATCCAGGAAATCCTGGTCGATGAGGGCCAGCTGGTCGAGGAAGGAGAGATCCTGCTGCGCATCGACGATACCGGCTTCGCCTCCTCAAGGGGCGAGCTGGAGGCGCAGCGCATGTCGCTCGCGGCCCAGATGGCCCGGCTGGAGGCGGAGGTCTCCGGCGCGACGGAGCTTACCTTCCCGCCGGAATTGATGGAGGAAGCGCCGGAGGTCGCCGCCGGCCAGATCGACCTTTTCCAGGCGCGGCAGGCGACGCTGGAGAACCAACTTTCCATCCTGCGCCAGCAGGCTGGGCAGCGGGAGCAGGAGCTGCAGGAGTTGCAGAACGAGGCGGATCAGGCCGAAAGCAGCCTCAGCCTGGCGCAGCAGGAACTGAACATCTACCTGCCGCTCGCCCAGACCGGCGTGGTGCCGCAGGTCGAGATCCTGGGCCTGCGGCGGGAGGTGAACGATCTGCGCGGCCAGCTCGAAGCCGCGCGGCTGGCGATCCCGCGGGCGGAATCGGCGATCCGCGAGGCCTATGAGAAGATCGAGGACCAGTTCCTGACCTTCCGGTCGGAGGCCCAGTTCGAGCTGAACCAGCGGCGCGGCGAGCTGGCGGTCATCCAGCAGAGCCTGACGGCAGCGACCGCGCGCGTGACCCGCGCCAATGTCCGCGCGCCGGTGACCGGCATCGTCAACACGGTCAGCGTGTCCACGGTCGGGCAGGTGGTCCAGCCGGGAGCCAGCATGGTCGAGATCGTGCCCGTGGAGGATACGTTGAGGGTGGAGGCGCGCATCCGGCCGAGCGACGTCGCCTTCATCCGTCCCGGACAGGTCGCGACGGTCAAGCTGACGGCCTACGACTATTCGATCTATGGCGGGCTGAAGGGCGAGATCGAGCGCATCAGCGCCGACACCATCCTGGACGAGGAGACGGGGGAGAGCTTCTACCACGTCACCGTGCGGACGGAGCGCAACACGCTGGGCACCGAGGAGAATCCCCTGCCGATCATCCCCGGCATGATCGCCACCGTGGATATCTTAACGGGTGAGAAAAGTATTCTGGACTATCTCTTGAAGCCATTGAACAAGGCGCGAAGCGAAGCCTTGCGCGAACGGTGATGCAGGAGATTGCGGTGGTGTTGACGCGCCTTCCAGGCCGCGCCGGACCGGACCGGGGACACAAGCGTCTCGTCCGCGCGATCGGCGCCGTCGCCGCCATGGCGACCGCTATCGCCGCCGCGCCGTCGGTCGCGCAGGAAACCGCCGCTCCCGTCACGCCTGTTGCCGCGCCGGCCCATACCCCGGCGCCCGCCCAGGCTCCTGCGGGCGGGCTGTTCGGATCGCTGGAATTCCGGGGCGGATCGCCGGAGGGCATCCCCCAATGGCAGAGCGTCCTTGAGCGGATCGAGGCGGAGCGCGACGCCTATCGCCGCTGCGACGAGGACATCGCGGCGTGCGAATCGCCGCTGATGATCGCCTGGCGGTCGAAGATACGCTCCCTCCAGGGCCGATTCCCGTTGACCCAGATCAACGAGATCAACGTCTTCGTCAACGAGATCGTCCCCTATCTGGAGGATTCGGACAATTACGGCGCCAGCGACTATTGGGCCTCGCCGCTGGAGTTCATGGACAATGCCGGGGATTGCGAGGATTTCGCGATCATGAAGTTCGTCAGCCTGCTGGAGCTGGGCTTCACCAACGATCAGATGCGGATCGTGGTGCTGGAGGACAGCCTGCGGAACGTCGCCCATGCGGTGGTCGCCGTGCAGCTGGAGGGCGAGAACCTGATCCTGGACAGCCTGTTCAGCGTCGTTTTGAACGACACCCAGATCACGCAGTATATTCCGCAATACTCCGTCAATGAGACCACGCGCTGGGCTCATATCGTCGTGCCGGAAATCCGGTCTCTCTATTATGCCCGGGCAGCGGGAACAGGAGCGCCACAATGACGACGCCCGATCTGAGCGATCTTCTGGTCGATATCCCGCGCTCGACCCCCGCGCCGCGCCGCGCCCGCTTCGTTCTGGGCATCCTGGCCGTCCTGATCCTGACGACCGTGGCCGTTGCCGCCATCGGGATCTCGATCCTCGGCCAGCGGGAGGCGCAGCTCTATCGCACGCTCCAGCAGCGGCTGAGCCTCCAGGCCGAAAGCCGGGCGGAGGTGATCGACACCTGGATGGACGGCACTGCGCGACTGGGAACACAGTTGGTCAACAGCGACCTGTTCCGCCTGTTCGCCACGGAAAGCGGCATGGTCGATCCCGAGGATCCGCTGGCGGCGCAGCTTTCCGCCCAGGCGCCCTACATGGCGCAGGTGATGACCGAATTCGTGCGCCAGAACGGCCTCGCCGCCGCCTATGTGATCGGCGCGGACGGCCGCATCCTGCTGGCGAGCGGCGGAGCGCCCCCGCTGTCGACCGGTCAGTCGGCGCTTGCGGCGGGGATCCTGGACAGCGGCGCGACCGTTTTCGCGCCGGTGACGGCGGCGGAAGAGGAACTGCTGCTCGATATCGCCCGCCCGATCCTGGAGATGCAGCCGGCCGATCCCGACCAGGAGCCGGCCCCGGCCGCGACCTTCCTGATGACCGTGCCGGTGACCGGTGTCGTCGCCGATTTCCTGGCCCCACGGCCGCTGACGGAGCATGGCGAGGTCACGCACATCCTCCAGATCGGCGGCCCCGAAGGTCCGGTCGAGCTGACGCCGGAGGAGATTCCGCCGGTGCGCGACGTGATCTCGGTCGAACTTGGGGACGCCGCCGCGCTGCCGTTCGGGGAGCGGCCGAGCGTCAGCCTGGAGGAGACGGAAGAAGATTCCGGCGGCCAGGTCTTCTCCGTCGCGGCGTCTGTCTCGACCACGCCCTGGCTGGTCGTCCAGGAGATCGACCGGTCGATCGCGCTGGCGCCGCTGGACCGGGCGCGGAACATCGTGCTGCTGATCGGCGCTCTCGCGGTGTTGGTCATCACCGGCGCGGTGGTCGCTGTCTGGTCCTTCCAGGAGAGCAGCCACAACAAGGCGCTGGCGACGCAATATCGCGATCTCGCCGCGCGAATCGACGCCCAGAGGCGGCTGCTGGACGGCATCAACGGCGCGATCCGCGAATATATCGGCCTGAAACGTCCCGACGGGGCCTATACCTACGTCAACCCTGCCTTTGCCCGCGCAGTGGAGCGGCCGGTCGACCGGATCATTGGATCGGACGACGCGGCCGTGTTCGGCCACGCCACCGCCCAGCGGCTGGCCCAGTCCGACCGCACGGCGCTTGAGACCGGCGCGGCCGTGGCGGTGGAGGAGCAGGTCTATCTGGGCGGGAACCTGCATTATCTGGAAATTTCCAAGGTGCCGCTCCGCCGCGACATAGACGGCGACGGTCAGGTCGACGGCATCGTCTCGGTCGCCCGCGACGTGACCGAATTGGTGGAGCAGCGCCGGCGGCGCGAGGCGACGCTGAAGCAGGCGATCCGCGCGCTGGTCCGGACGGTGGAGTTGAGCGATCCCTACCTGGCCGGCCATGCCAGGCTGGTGCAGGAATTCAGCCTGCTGGTTGGCCGCCGGATGGGCCTCGGACGGGACGAGCTTTCGACGCTGGAGATCTCCGCCAGCCTCGCCCAGCTCGGCAAGCTGTTCGTGCCCAGGGCGATCGTCGCCAAGCCCGACCGCCTGACGCCAGAAGAGATCGCGATCATGCAGACGCATATCGATCACGCCTCCACGGTCCTGCGCGACATCGATTTCGACCTGCCGGTGCACGACACGATCTACCAGATGTATGAAAGGCTGGACGGCACCGGCTATCCCCGGAACCTGACGGGGACGGAGATCGGCTTGCTGCCGCGCATTCTGGGCGCGGTCGACGTGTTCAGCGCGCGCATCCGGGCAAGGTCCTATCGCGGCTCGATCTCTCCCGAGGCGGCGGTGGCGATCCTGGCCGACAACGACCAGAAATACGATATCGAGGTTGTCGCGGCCCTGCGGGAGACGCTGACGACCCCCGAAGGCGAAAGGCTGATCCGGGAGGAGAAGCAGGCCGCGCGCTGAGAGTTGCCGGCAGGGTCGCCAGCCGGGGGTTGCCCGCACCCGACGGCCGGGGCAGAATCCGCCCATGTCGCACAATGTCTATGATCATCCGACGCTCGACCGCCTCGCAGAGCGCCGCCGCGATCCCGCCTGGATCGCCGAACGCCTCGCCGCCCCGGAAACCGTGATCCTGCCCGTCTGGCAGGGCAAGAACCTGATCGACGGGCCAAGGGAGGCGCCGCATGTCGCCCGGCTTTCGGGCCGGGACGATTGGTGGCGGCCGCTGGCGTCGGAAATCGCGCTTCTAGGCGAATCGGGGGGGCGTGTCTGGTTCGCGGCCGATCTCAGCGCATTGCCCGAACCCGCTACCCATGAGCGTCTCGCGGCGCTGGGGTTGTTCGTCGATCTGCGCGCCATCGGCCCGATCCTCGGCCGGGAGGACGCCGCGCTGCTGGCCTATGCGCGCGGGCTCATGTGGTGGCACCAGCGGCACCGCTTCTGCGGTGTCTGCGGCCATCGAACCGAAAGCGGCGACGCCGGCCATGTCCGCCGCTGCACCAACGCCGCCTGCGCCATAAACCATTTCCCGCGCACCGATCCGGCGGTCATCGTTCTGGTCCATGACGGCGACCGCTGCCTCATGGGCCGGCAATCCATCTGGCCCAAGGGGATGCATTCGACCCTCGCGGGATTCGTGGAGCCGGGCGAGAGCCTGGAGGCGGCGGTGATGCGCGAGGTGTTCGAGGAATCGGGCGTACGCGTCGGGGACGTACGCTACCATTCCTCCCAGCCCTGGCCCTTTCCCCAATCGCTGATGATCGGCTTCACCGCTTGCGCGGAGACGACCGATATCGTCCTCCGCGACGGGGAACTGGAAGGTGCCGGCTGGTTCGACCGAAGCTTCCTGCGCGCCGTCCCGCCGGACGCGGTGGCCGGGGAGGCGGATTTCGTCCTGTCGCGCCGCGATTCGATCGCCCGGCGGCTGGTCGACGACTGGATCTGGGCCGACTGAGGGTTTCCCTTCGGCGTATGCATGTTAACGTCCCCCTCAGGGATCAGGCACCAACACGGAGACCAGGGAAAATGGATGTCCGCGCCGCCGTCGCACACAAGGCCGGAGCGCCGCTGACGATCGAGACCGTACAGCTCGATGGTCCGCGCGAAGGGGAGGTGCTGGTCGAGATCAAGGCGACCGGTGTCTGCCATACCGATGCCTACACGCTGTCGGGCGACGATCCGGAAGGCCTCTTTCCCGCCATCCTCGGCCATGAAGGGGCGGGAATCGTGGTCGATGTCGGCCATGGCGTCACGTCGCTGAAGAAGGGCGACCATGTCATCCCGCTCTACACGCCCGAATGTCGGGAATGCGAATACTGCCTCTCGCGGAAGACCAACCTCTGCCAGAAGATCAGGACCACGCAGGGCCGGGGCCTGATGCCCGACGGCACCAGCCGGTTCTCGATCGGCGGCGAGCCGATCCACCACTATATGGGCACCTCGACCTTCGCCAATTTCACCGTCCTGCCGGAGATCGCGCTGGCGAAGATCCGCCCCGACGCGCCCTTCGACAAGGTCTGCTACATCGGCTGCGGCGTCACCACCGGCATCGGGGCGGTCATCTGGACCGCGAAGGTGGAGCCGGGGGCGAACGTGGTTGTCTTCGGCCTCGGCGGCATCGGCCTCAACGTGATCCAGGGCGCACGCCTGGCCGGCGCGAACATGATCGTCGGCGTCGACCTCAACCCGTCGAAGCGGGCGCTGGCCGAGAAGTTCGGCATGACCCATTTCGTCAACCCGAAGGATCTGGGCGACAAGGACATCGTCGGCCATCTGGTGGAACTGACGAAGGGCGGCGCCGATTACTCCTTCGAATGCATCGGCAATCCGACGGTGATGCGGCAGGCGCTGGAATGCTGCCACAAGGGCTGGGGCGTGTCGGTCATCATCGGTGTCGCCGGCGCGGGGCAGGAGATCGCCACCCGGCCCTTCCAGCTCGTCACCGGGCGGGTCTGGAAAGGCTCTGCCTTCGGCGGCGCCAGGGGGCGGACCGACGTGCCGAAGATCGTCGACTGGTACATGGACGGGAAGATCAACATCGACGATCTGATCACCCACAAGGTGCCGCTGGACCGCATCAACGACGCGTTCGACCTGATGCATGAAGGCAAGTCGATCCGTACCGTGGTGACCTTCTAGCCGCCTTCCCAAAACCGAAGACCCGGCAATCAAAGACAGGGAGTTCGCGGATTTGGAAACCGTGAAGGAATGGAAATCGTTCGGCGGCGTCCAGGGCGTCTATCGTCACGTATCGGCCGCCACCGGGACGGAGATGGAGGTCGCTGTCTATGCGCCGCCACAGGCCGCCAAGGGGCCCGTCCCGATCCTCACATATCTCTCCGGTCTCACCTGCACCTGGGAGAATGTCGTGGCCAAGGGTGGGTTCCAGGCCCATGCCGCTAAACATGGGGTGATGATCGTCGTTCCCGACACCAGCCCGCGCGACGCCGGCATCGAGGGGGAGGACGGGAGCTACGATCTGGGGACCGGCGCCGGCTTCTATGTCGATGCGACGCAGGAGCCGTGGTCGGACGCTTACAGGATGTATTCCTATGTGACCGAGGATTTGCCGGCGCTGGTGGCGACCCATTTTCCCGGCGACGTGGCGCGGCAGGGCATCTTCGGCCATTCGATGGGCGGCCATGGCGCGCTGGTCTGCGGCCTGCGCAATCCGGATCGCTACCGCTCGATCTCCGCCTTCGCGCCGATCTCCGCGCCCTCCAAATGCCCCTGGGGGCGCAAGGCCTTCACCGCCTATCTGGGCGGCGACCGCAATGGCTGGAAGAAATACGATGCCTGCGAGCTGGTTGGTCATTCCGGCTGGTCGACGGAGATCCTGGTCGATCAGGGCACGGCGGACGAATTCCTGGAGGAACAGTTGCGGCCTGAGCTTCTGGAGGCCGCCTGCGACACGGCCGACGTACCGCTGACCGTGCGCCGTCAGGAAGGCTATGACCACAGCTACTATTTCATCGCCAGCTTCATGGCCGATCACGTGGCTCATCATGCACGGCTGCTGAGGGATTGACCGCCTCTCGGCTTCCTCCTCATCCCGAGCCCGCCACCTCCTCACCTTGAGCCCGTCGAAAGGTGTGGGCACGCATGGTTCGACAAGCTCTTGGTTGGTCATTCCCGGCTTGACCGGGAATCCAGGGGCCGCGCCGTTTCGGCCCTCTCCACCCGATGAGGATGCCTCCAGCGGCAAGGCGCCTGGATGCCGGATCGGGGTCCGGCATGACGTTTTGGCGGGAAAATGCGCCTTTCTTCCTCACCTTGAGCCCGTCGAAAGGTGTGGGCACGCATGGTTCGACAGGCTCACCATGAGGTTTTCCCTTTTGGTCATTCCGGTCCCTGTTCCAGCATGACGTTCTGTGAGGAAATGTAAGGCATGCCCGACGCTCTCAAGGATGAGCAGGAACTATCCGCGCCCGGCGCGCAGCCCGATCAGCGTACGGCGCTCTGGCTGCGGGGCGCGCCGGCGCTGTTCCTGCTGCTGTGGTCGCTCGGCTTCCCGGTCGCCAAGATCGGCGTCGCCCATGCCGACCCGATCACCTTCCTGGCGCTGCGCTACGCGCTGGTGCTCGCCGTCCTGCTGCCGCTCTTCGCGTGGCTGCGCCCGCCGCTTCCGAAGAGGGGGCGCGACTGGCTGCATCTGGCGGTGGTCGGGTTCCTGATCCAGGCTGTCTATTTCGGGCTCTGTTACACCGCCTTCGCCTTCGGCATCTCCGCCGGGCTGCTGGCGCTGGTGGTGTCCTTGCAGCCGATCCTGGTGGCGTTGCTCGCGCCGGCCTTCGTGGGAGAAGCCATCGGCGGGCGGCGCTGGATCGGCTTCGCGCTGGGATTCGCGGGCGCGGCGATCGTCATACTGGGGCAGTCGACGGTCGAGACGCCGTCGGCCATCGCCATGGCGTGCGTGGTCGGCGCGCTGTTCGGGATCACCGGCGCGACGCTCTATGAGAAGCGCTTCGGCGCGACCCATCACCCGGTGACGGCGAACTTCGTCCAGTACGCGGTCGGCCTGCTGGCGACGCTGCCGCTGGCCTATGCGCTGGAGCCGATGCGCGTCGACTGGACCGGCGAGATGATCGCCGCGCTGGCCTATCTGGTCATCGGCAATTCGCTGATCGCGATCACGCTCCTGCTGGCGATGATCCGCCATGGCGAGGCGTCGCGCGTTTCGGCGCTCTTCTACCTCGTGCCGCCCTCGGCGGCGCTCCTGGCGTGGCTGCTGATCGGCGAGGCGATGCCGCCGCTCGCCTGGGTCGGCATGGCGGTCGCGGCGGCAGGCGTCGTCCTCATCAGCAGGCCGGGGAAGGGCCTCAGGCGCTCAGCACGCCGCGCTTGATCTGGTCGCGCTCGATCGATTCGAACAGCGCCCGGAAATTGCCCTCGCCGAACCCTTCGTCGCCCTTCCTCTGGATGATCTCGAAGAAGATCGGGCCGATGACGGTCTGGGTGAAGATCTGCAGCAGCAGCCCGCCGCCGGGCGCGCCGTCGACCAGAAGGCCGTTCTTCCGCAGCCGCGGCACGTCCTCGCCATGGTTCGGCAGCCGTTCCTCCAGCATCTCGAAATAGGTGTCGGGCGGGGCGTCCATGAAGCGAACGTCGATCTTCCGCAGAGCCTCGACCGTCTTGTAGATGTCGTCGGTGCCCAGCGCGATATGCTGGATGCCTTCGCCCTTGTAGGCCTTGAGGTATTCCTCGATCTGGCTCTTGTCGTCGGAGGATTCGTTGATCGGGATGCGGATCTTGCCGCACGGGCTGGTCATCGCCTTGGATTTCAGCCCGGTCAGCTTGCCCTCGATGTCGAAATAACGGATCTCGCGGAAATTGAAGAGCCGCGTGTAGAAATCCGCCCAGACATCCATGCGGCCGCGATGGACGTTGTGGGTCAGATGGTCGACATACGTCAGGCCGACGCCTTCGGGCACGGCGGGCTCACCCTCCACAGGCTCGAAATCCACATCGTAGATGGAGCCGGCGGGGCCGTAGCGGTCGACCAGATAGATCAGGCTGCCGCCGATCCCCTCGATCGCCGGGATGTTCAACTCCATCGGGCCGATACGGCTTTCCACCGGCTTCGCGCCAAGCTCGATCGCGCGCTTGTAGGCGTAGCGGGCGTCGGCGACGCGGAACGCCATGGCGCAGGCGCTGGGGCCGTGCAGCTTGGCGAAGGCCTGGGCGAAGCTGTCGGGTTCGGCATTGACGACGAAATTGATGTCGCCCTGCCGGTAGAGCGTGACATCCTTCGACCGGTGCTTCGCGACCGCCCGGAATCCCATGCCTTCGAACAGCGTTCCCAGCATGGCGGGGTCGGGCGCGGTATATTCCACGAATTCGAATCCGTCCGTGCCCATCGGGTTCACATCGTCGATTCGTGCGGGGCCGGCATAGGCCATGGCGCGTCCTCCCTCATTCTGCGGGTGATGATGAATTGCTTCCCCGAAGGGTACGCCGAAGGCGATGGAGTCTCCGTGCATTCTGGGGCTAGGATCGGGGGCGCTGCGCGTGGTTCGCGCATGGACAAGGCACCTGACGCATGAATCCGCCAATCATCGATCTCGACGCCTTCGACCGGCGTATCCTGACGGCGCTGATGGAGGATGGCCGCCTCACCAACGTCGCCCTGTCGGAGGTCGTGCATCTGTCGCCCTCCCAATGCTCCCGCCGCGTCCAGCGGCTGGAGGAGGCGGGCATCCTTCAAGGCTACACGGCCCGGATCGATCCGGCGGCGGTGGGGCTGGGGGTGACGGCGCTGGTCAGCGTGACGCTGGAGAAGCATGGCCGCAATCCCGCGACGGACTTCCACGAGGCGGTGGCCGCCGCGCCGGAGATCCTGGAATGCGCCATGACCACGGGCGACGCGGACTATCTGCTGCGGGTGGTGGCGCCGGACCTCCGGCGGTTCTCACGCTTCCTGATGGATCATCTGATGCGCGTGCCGGGCGTCCAGCATGTCCGGTCCAGCATCGTCCTGGAATCGATCAAATCCACGACATCCCTGCCCCTGCCGCCGCCCGCCCCTTAGGTTCGGATGAGGTCCGGGCGTCAGGCCGCCTGGAGGACGCCCATGTTGGTCAGGTCCTGGAGCAGCTTGGCGCGGGCCGGGGGTTTCAGGGCGGGGAAGGCGGCGGCGAGGTCGGATTCCTCGAAGGCCGGGCGGTCGAGCGCCCAGGCGATCGGCTTGTCCAGTCCGGGCGGGATCGGCACGCCCTGCTTGCCGTCGGTCAGCACCCACGCTCCCTTGTGGCGCACCAGCTTGATGCCGCCCTCATTGCGCCGGAAGGTCCGGGCGAGCGCATCGTCGGGCACGGTGATGAAACCGCGCGAGTAGCGGAAGCCCTTCATGAAGGCGTCGGTCTGGGCCGCCATCTCATCCTCCCGGACATAGGCGGCCAGTCGGTCGCCGAGCTGGCCCAGATGATCGGCCAGCGTGGCGCCGGCGGGAAGGTTCGTCCGGAACAGCGGATCCTTCACCGCGCGTTCGAACAACATCGGGAAGAGGTCGAGGCCGATCGGCCCTGTCGCCCCGAAGGCTACGTGGATCGTCGCCTCCGACGTCGCCAGCGCGTCATGGTACCAGCCGCGCGGGATATAGAGCAGGTCGCCCGGCTTCATGCTCACCGTCTGGCTGATCGCGCCCTTGTGCTTCTCATGGAACTCATGGCCGAACGTCTTGAAGTAGGGGTGGCTGATCGGGTCCTCGAAGTGCTTGCCGTAGATCTTCCAGGTCTTCTCCCCGGCGACATGGATGGCGAACACCTCATGGGTGTCGTAGTGGGAGCCGAAGCCCTGATGGGCCTTCCAGGAGCAGTAGAGGTTCGCCTGGACCTTGCAGCCCAGCGCCCGCTCCAGCGCCCCGGCGGCGGCCTTCATGCCGGGCGATAGCTGGTCGATGTCGTTGCAGACCATCGACGCGCCCTGGCGCAGCCAGCCGCGCACCTTCTCGATGTCCGGAACCATCACCGGCGCGCCGTCGCGGTTGGCGCCGGGGACGCAATATTCCGGCGGCTCCAGCTTGCGGCCGTCCTGCACCAGTTGCAGGGTCGCCGCCGACCATATAGTGGTCTGGTTGATCAGCGCCGTCAGCGCCTCCCACGACATGACGGAGGCGAACTTGTCGGCCGCGCCCTGCACGTGGAGGGGTTTCTGGTACCGGATATCCTGGAAGAATTCCTCTGGCGTTGTCGGCGCCAGGATGTCGGCGAAGCTGTCGATCTTCTGGGTCACGGGTCCGGTCCCCCTCTCACGAGCCATGTCGTCCCTTGGATAGCAGAGAATGACTCGCATCTCCACCGATCCCGATAACGCAATCTCCCGGAATCTGGCCGGCATCCGCGCCGCCATCGCGGCGGCCGCGACCGAGGCCGGGCGCGACCCCGCCGGTGTGGCGCTGGTCGCCGTCAGCAAGGTCCAGCCCGAGGAGCGGGTGCGCGCCGCGCTGGCCGCCGGACACCTTCTCTATGGCGAGAACCGGGTGCAGGAGGCGCAGAAGAGGTGGGGTTCGCTGAAGGCGGAGTTCCCGGCTGTCCGTCTGCATCTGATCGGCCCGCTGCAGACCAACAAGGCGGCCGACGCGGTGGCCCTGTTCGACGCGATCGAGACGGTGGACCGGCCGAAGCTGGCCCGCGCGCTGGCGGTTGAGATGGAGAAGCAGGGCCGGCGGCCGGACTGCCTCATCCAGGTGAATACGGGCGAGGAGCCGCAGAAGGCGGGGGTCATGCCGGCCGACCTGCCGGAGCTTCTGGCGATCTGCCGGGAGGGATGCGGCCTGCCCGTCGCGGGCCTGATGTGCATCCCGCCGGTCGACGAGAACCCGGCCCTGCATTTCGCCTTGCTGGCCGAGCTGGCGGCGCGCTCCGACCTCAAGGTCCTGAGCATGGGGATGAGCGGCGACTACGAGACGGCGATCCGCCACGGCGCGACCCATGTCCGTGTCGGCAGCGCGATCTTCGGCGAAAGGGTCAGGCCGGAAGCCTGATCTCCATCGCGTCGCCGGGGCGGCAATCGGCCAGAAGGCGGCGCAGATCGTCGGGCGCCATGGCGACGCAGCCCTCGGTCGGCCCGTGATCCTCCCGCGCGACATGAAGGAAGATGGCGCTGCCCCGGCCGGGAACCGGCGGGTCGTCATTGTGGCCCAGCACGACGACGATGTCGTAGAGCCGGTCGTCCCGCCACATCCGCTCATGACCCGCCGGATGGGGCAGCGCCACGGGACGATTGTAGGCCGGATCGGCGGGATCGTCGCACCAGCCGTCCTCCGGCCCGATGGGCGCGACCGGCAGCGCGGTTTCGGGCGGCGCGCCCCGGTCCGGCCGATAGAGCGCCCGGCGCAGCGGGAAGAGCCCGACCGGCGTGACGCCGTCGCCTTCTCGCTTGACGGCGGCGACGCCCGACCGGCCGAGCGCGCAGCGCGCTTCATGGCTGTTCCAGCGGAGCAGGCCCTGCCGGGCTCCGGGTTCGGCGGTCACGGTGATGATCATGGTTGAACCGTCGCGACAGTGAGCAATCGCGGCGGAGGATGCGGCCGGTCAGGCAGCGATGTCCAGGCCTGCTCCTCATGGCGAGACTGTCAAACCATGTGGGCATCCGTCGCGAATGACCAGCAAAAACAACGTCATACTGGACTTGATCCAGCATCCATACGGTGTCGAAGGGAACCGGAGTTTCGCCTGTTCTTCGCCGCCGGTGAAGCGGCGAGGGCCTATGGATTCCTGTGTGTTGGATGGTTGCTATGATGGGAGCGGGAAGGAGGCCGTTGGATTCGAGGTCGCCCGATCGGTAGACCGTATGCTGGCCTGGCCCCTTCCCGCTCGTCTTGCAC